>JAFTPW010000091.1:0-3330 GCA_017463075.1 Clostridia bacterium | reverse complement strand
TCAGGGATGGCCCATTTCCGTATCCATGCAGAATTATTTCACCCTGCTCGGCATGGACTGTCCTTCCCATCTGCGGTCACGGCTCGACGTCGGGCTGCGCATGGTCGATTATCCCTCCGAGGACGAGTACGCACGCTTCAACCCGCGCTGGGACGGTGACTGCCCCATGCGTATGGAGGACGGACGGTGCTCCCTTCACGCCGAGGTTGGCGAGGATGTGCTCCCGGAGGTATGCCGCCTTTACCCGCGCGGAATCCGCCACGGTGACGGTGGTGAGACCTGCGAATGCTCCTGTGCCAACTCCTGCGAAGCGACGCTTGAGCTCTTCTTCGGACGCACCGAGCCGCTCACGTTCATCACCCGCCGCCTCACCCTCGACATGCCGCGCGCCGCAAAACGCACCTATTTCTTCGGCGCACTGGACCGCGGTCAGGAGATCCGTCTCCACCTTCTCCGCATCCTTCAGGACCGTTCCCTGCATCTCCCGGAGCGCATGGCACATCTCGGAATCGCCGTCACCTCCATGGAAAAGGCTCTCGATGCCCGCGACATGGACGCTGTACAGGCAATTCTCGATGGCACGGACGCCCATCTGAGCAAAGCCGCACCTGCGGATATTCCGTTTGAGCTCGCGCTTGACGCCGCAGAGACGCTCACCGACCTTCTTGATGCCCGCAGCTCCAGCATCCGGGAACGCGGTCAGCACGCCCTCTCCGTCTTCGGCAAGGGTGAGGATGCCCACGCACGCTACCTCGCCGCACGGGATCACTTCGATATGACCTTCCCGGACTGGGAGATTTTCTTCGAGCACATGCTCGTGAACCACATGTTTTTCGACCGCTTCCCCTTCCAGGACCGTCCCGTCACACTCACCGAGGAAATGGTCTCGCTCACTGTGGTCTACACGCTTCTGCGGTTCCTCGCGCTCGGCTGGATGGCGGACAAAACCGATCCCGCAGAGCTCATCGACACCATGGCAGCCGCATTCCGCCTCATCGAGCACACCGGCTTCGACCGCACAGCCTCCCGCATGATCCGCCAGATCGGATTCACGTCCCCTGCCCAGCTGTACGCCCTGATCCGGCTGTGATGAAGGGCTGCATTTTTCAGACAGGCATGGTATAATACTGTTACGTGGTATATGTCATCAGAACGCTTTCCCCGACAAAGACCCGTGACGGATCGCTGCACCGGCACATCCAGTCTTTGCCGACGCAAAAGAACAACAGCCTATGAGAAATCACGGGCTGTTTTCTTTTGCATGAGAAAGATTAAAATTCGATGAAATCCGCATCGGCAGCCTTGTCAGCGTACGCGGAATATGGTATAATATTGCCAGAAACAAACTACACGGAGGTACACCCATGAAAATCTGTCCCAAATGCCACATTTCCTTTGACGACGCGGCGAATGCATGCTCCCAGTGCGGCGGCGCGCTGACCTACGTGGATCTTCAGGCGGAGGCTGCTCCCGCGGCCACGGATCACACCGCTGAATTCGCTCCCGCCGACATTTCCCAGAACAAAGTCCTCGCCATGGTTCCCTATCTCATGGGCTGGATCGGAATTCTCATCACCCTGCTTGCCGCGGGAACGTCCCCGTACGCATCCTTCCACGTCCGTCAGGCACTGAAAATCCAGGTCTGCGCAACGCTCGTTTCCATCGTCGGCGCCGTCATCCCCGTCATCGGCTGGATTGCCGTCGGTATTTTCAGCATCGTCGTGCTCGTTCTCAACATCATCTGCTTCCTCTCCGTCTGCAAAGGCGAAGCAAAGGAACCGCCGCTTGTCTCCGGTCTGTCGTTCCTGAAGTAATTTTATCGGAATAAAAAGAAAACAGCCCGTGAGTGCGCACTCATAGGCTGTTGTTCTTTTTAAAGTGACATTGACCGGAATACAGCGGTGTAACGCTCCCGTCTGCGCGGCCGTTGTCGGGGTGATTAGAAAGAAACTTTTATATGTTTCACGACAATGATATTATATCATACCTTCGCGCTTCCGTCAAGCGGTTGGAATAAAAACGGACAAGTTTTGATACACCATGCACAGGACGATTTGGGAAACGGCGGTGCGTTACTCCCGGTGCGTCAACTCTCAAAACCTTCCGTCCAAAGATATGTCAGACTACATTAGTCTTTATGATACATCTTGATTGTGTAATACATAATAATCAATTGAATCGCAATCGAAATTACATCCACAATAACGTCGTAAAACATATTTTTCTGATAACTTTCTAAGTCCTCCGCGCGGTAACGACAGTATATCACAAATCCCCGCAGAATGCAAGTCCGTCCAAACACAAAAACTCCCGCGGGTCTGCTGACTCACGGGAGCATTTTTGTCTGAATGCATTACAGGGTATTGTTCTTGTCCACGGGGAAGAGAATCTTGAGCTGGTTGACACGGCTCTGGTATGCCGCCTGCTGCTTCTGCTGCATGAGCGCCTGACGGATCTGTTCCTTCACTTCCGCCAGTTCCATCTTGCCGCCGTCTTCCTTCTTGTTCAGCTTCACGAGGTGCCAGCCGAACTGGGTCTGAACGGGTGCGGACATCTCACCGGCTTCAAGGGCATCGCATGCCGCTTCGAATTCGGGAACCATCTGACCGTGGCCGAAGTCACCGAGCTCGCCGCCCTGCTGACCGGAGGGACAGGTGCTGTTTGCCTTTGCCGCGTCTTCGAAGGAAATGTCGCCCGCATTGATCTGAGCCGCAATTTCAGCAGCCTTTTCTTCGGAATCCACAAGGATGTGGCTTGCGTTGTAGGTCATGCCGGCTTCAAACTGATCGGGATTTTCGTCGTAGAACTTCTGGATTTCGTCGTCGGTCACCTTCACGCGTTCCACAGCCTTCTTGATGGCGTAGTTGGTGAGCATTTCTTCCTTGACCTGCTTGAGCTGTTCCTTGAATTCGGGTTCGCGTTCCATGAGGTTCTTCTGTGCGTCCATGAGGAAGAGCTTCTGCGCGATGAGCTGTTCAAGGAGAACCGCACGGCCCTGGGGATTGTTGTACGCCTGACCGCGCTGACCCATAGCGGCGAGAGCCATTTCGAGGTCCGCTTCGGTGATGGGATTGCCCGCAACACTTGCGAGGACTTTATTCTGCATATCCATGATACTGGTATCCTTTCGGAGTTAAAATAAGCTATCTTATTTATTATAGCAAATCCCGCCGCCGTTTGCAATGGGTTCACTGAAATTTGCGCACAATTCCCGCCGGAATCACAGAAAAAGCCTATATTGTTTACGATTCCCACCGTCAGCCCGCCCAACGAACAGTCCTGTCATTCAGAGGGCGAAAATCACTGACAGCCACAGCCATACACCGAGCC
>JAFTPW010000009.1:0-3916 GCA_017463075.1 Clostridia bacterium | reverse complement strand
TACAATCTCGATCACGTCAGCATGGAGATTCCCGCCGGGCGTGTGAATTGCAGCTTTGACGAGCTTGCCGCGTTCGGAGTTTTCACCGGGGACGGAGCACTGTCGACCACGGCGCCCCTGATCTGCGTGACGGAAGAGAGCACGTACGTCCTGCACCGCGTCCCGGAGGAAGTCGTTGCCGCCGGAAGAGACGCGATTTCCGCGTACAAGGGGACTCTGCGAGAGCTTCTCGTGTACAGCAATGCCGATTTTTCCGCCGAACCCGAAGTTGTCACCCTCGACGCCCCGGACGGAACCGGGAAATTCCATGCATCGCTTTCCGTGGCCGAGGACAGCGGTGAGATTGCCGTATTCGCCTACTGTGACGGTGTCTCGCGTCTTCAGCGGTATGCCCCGGACGGCACATTCCTCCGTCAGCGGGAGTACGATCTGCCCGGAAACGCATTTGCGCACCGCATTGGCATCGCCGGGGACGACATTTATTTTATGACCAACATCGACACGGACAGCATTGCCCGGAATTATTACTACGATCTGTGGATCTGGCGCGGTGACGCTGACGAACCCGAGAAGATCGCAGAGAGCACATACGGCGGATTTACCGCAGACGGCGTCCTGTACTATGTCACCGGAGAAGAAACCGTGAACGGAGACCGCTCCGACTACGAAATCCTCGTCCGCTATGACGCCGGAACCGGTGAGAAATCCGAGGAAGCGAAATTCATCCACACCGCCATGACGTGGTTCAACGAGTCCGCGTACGATCCCGAAACCGGGCGGATTTATCAGGGATTCTCCTATGAAGCACACGCCGTCACGCCCGAGCCGTATGAGCGCGTGCAGTTCGCGGAAGGAAGTGACACCTTCGTCTGCGTGCAGTCCGCGTCGCACGGGATTCTCGTCACAGTGCACGATTATCAGCGCGTGGTGCTGTACCGGATTCCCGATGAACCGGTTTCCGTATTCGACGGGCTGAAAACGCTGAATTTCTGCCGGCTCGCCAAACCGTCCGATGCCGCACAGTCGGATCAGCTTGACTCCGCAGGGGATGCATTCCGGATTCTCCGGGCAAACGGGTACAAAATGAAAGCCGCGACCGCGTATGCATCCGATGACGCCGAGGAATACGCCTTCACGATGGCAAAAAAGCTCCTCGCGGGCGACACGGACTTCGATGTTTTCACGGTCACAACGGAGCTCGCTTCCCTGCTGAAACCCGGCTATCTCGAGGATTTGTCGCAGTACTCCGTGCTTGACATGTCGTACGAACTCCTTCTGCCGGGCGTGCGGGAAATCTGCTCCCTCGACGGTGTTCCCGTGCTTGTCCCGCAGCATCTTGTCACCGCACAGCTCTGCTGGGATGCATCCGTGAGCAGTGCAGAGTTCGAGATGCCGTCCACGTTCGCGGAGCTGATGAATCTACACACACATCCCGTCAGCGACGGCGCGTATTTCATGACCACCGCAGTGCTTCACAATCTCATGTACCCGTGGTTTGAGCAGGTGATTTCAAATTATATGGCGGGCGGCGGATCTGACGATGTCCTGTACGCGGATCTGCTGACGCTGTTCGAAGCCGGTGCGGCATTTCTGAAGGATCCCGCCGTCCTCATCGGGTACGAAGCGTCACGGGAGCCCGCGCTTGTGAAATCGAACGGACTTCTCGGCATGCTCAACGGCTTCGCGGAAGGAGAAAACGAAACCGCCGCGCCGCTTGTTCCCGTGCGTGAGGGATATAAGCAGACCGTGTCGGGCGAATTTCTGGCGATCAACCCGAACTCCCCGAACAAAGAAGCGGCGGCTGTTTATCTCGCGGCATGCATCCACACCGGATACCGCACCGCCGAAGCCATGGATGCATCGTTCTACAACGTTCCCCTGACCGACACAAACGGCGGAAACGGAAAGTCCGTCCGTGTCTGGCGCGCTCAGCTCACCGATGCCATGCGGAGCTATGAATTCCCCGGGTTCCGCATGTACCTCTACGACTGGTTCAAAAAGATCGAACGCGGCACGGCATCCCCGGAAGAAGCGGCACGGGCAGCGGAACAATCCGTAAAAATGGCGAAATACGAATGAAAAATCTATCAGCAAGGAGGCACCCATGAAAAAACTTCTTTCCCTCATCCTCGCCGCGGCGGTACTTGTGTCGTGCACGAAAACATCACCCGACACCGTGAAAAACGACACCGCAGAAACCGCCGCCGCATCGGCATTCCCCCGGCTCAATTCCGCCGAACGCATTGACCTGCCCGATCTGACAGGGTACGTTCCGACGACGCTTGAGAAAATCACCGACCTCGCGCCGTACAAAACCTCGGAGCAGGTTGACAGCTACGTCGCCAATCCCCAGACCGCATCCGCCGGCGGCACGGTGTATCTCCTGCGCAATTTCCCGGCGGATCTCCCGGACGGTCCCGGCACGTGGGATGCATGGGTGGGAAGCGATGAACGGGACGCATTCCGCCGCGTGATCGAGGTTTACCGCGACATCGGCGATCTGACTGACCCCGAAATCATCCCGCTCGACGAGAAAATCGCATCTTCCATCATATATGAGCTGAACGCAAATCCGGACGGCACCTTCTCCGCGGTCAGCCGCATACAGGTGGATTCCGGCGGATACAGCGAGCATCTGCTTCACATCTCCGCGGACGGAAGCCTGATCGCGATGGGGCAGGTGTCCTACGGCATGGACGACAGAATCCGCCCGTACGGGGACTCCCTTCTGCGGCTTCCGGCGACGAACAACAAGTTCAGCCCCGCAAAGCTCACCCGCATATATCTCGACGGCAGTATCGTGACGCTCGCGGAAAACGTCATCAATTTCTCGCTTCAGGATTCGACCGTGTACTATCTCACCGAGGAGCTGGACGAGAATTTCGAAGAGGTGCGCTGTCTGTACTCGCTCGATCTTGAAACCGGCGAAACAGAGGCGCTGTCCGAAGTCATCCTTGTTTCAAAGAACGAGTTCATTCCGCCCAATGTCCGCACCATGGCGTATGATCCGGACAAACGCATCCTCTACCTCGCGGAATTCCAGACCGTGAACGCATTCCTCCTCGACACGAAGGAGACTGTCCCCATCGTACGCGAAAACGAATACTGTACCATTGTCGATATCGACGGTGACAGACTCTTCATGGAGGTCGGCAATCATCAGGTTACCGTTTACGGAGCACCGTCCGCGCCCCAGTCCGCTGAAACCGGCTCCGTCACCCTGCGTCTGGCGTCGTACTACCCGACCGATGTATCGGAAGAGCTCCTTCTCTCCATGGACGCGGACGGCTGCCCGATCCGGACGGAGAACATTTTCGGCGAAGATCCCATGGGCATGGACGAATACGCGAACACGATGGCGAAGAAGCTCATGGCGGGCGACACGGACTTTGATCTCTTCTACGTCTCCACCGAAACCGCAGAGCTCTTCAAGGACGGCTACTACACCGATCTCGGCGCATATGCTCTGCTGAACACGTACTACGCGCGCATGCCGGAAGGTGTCCGTGAGCTCTGCTCCGTCAACGGAAGAGTTGTGCTCTGCCCCGATACTCTGACGTCATCCTCCCTCGCAATCGACCGCACCGTCGCCGGGGACAGCTTCACCGCACCCGCAACGTTTGCAGAATTCTGCGCATATGCCGACACACTCACCCTGCCGGAGAACACGAATCTCATGCCGTCCTCCGTGGTTCACACACGCATCGGGCCGTGGCTGACCCAGCTGATTTCCAACTACATGGCGGGAACCGTGGACGACGACGCCGCACTGACGCACATGAGAACGCTCTTTGACTGGGCACTCCGTCAGCACGCGGTATCCGATCCCGAAAATCCTGCCGCAATCCGCTCCGTCACCGGACACGTGAACGACAGCATGGTGCAGTTCCCCGTCCCGAAGCTGGATGAAACCTGT
>JAFTPW010000090.1:0-4495 GCA_017463075.1 Clostridia bacterium | reverse complement strand
TTGTACTGGCATATTTTCTGTACTGGCCCGTCGGAGTGGTGCTTACCGTGCTGCGATGCATTTCCGATCCGTCCAAGACGGCAAAGACGGCAGAGAAGAATCCCAACTGGCGGGAGACACCCTTCGATACTGCCGCATCCCGCGATTATAAGGCGTCTGCCGAAAATACCGCATCCTCCGGAAAGACGAATGCCAAAAATAAGGCGCCCGCTTCGGTGAAGCTCCTGAATGTTCTCGGCGTCTTCGTGGCAGTGGTCGGCGCTCTGGCGGCATTCAGCGCGGCGTGGACATATTTTGGCGGTTACTGGGATTTGCTTCGCAGACTGTTCGTTTACAGCATTCCCGTCGTGCTTGCATCCGGCGGCTGCTTCATCGGCTCGAAGGTGATCCGTGACCGCGAAACCCGTCTGGCAAGAATCCGCGCCATGATCGGCAATAAAAAGAGCCTGAATCTGCGCCGTCTTGCATCTGCGGCAGGGAAAAGCCTCAAGCAGACCCGCAAGGATGTGCAGTACATGATCGATCACGGCGAATTCGGCGACAGCGCGTACATTGACCTCGGAACGAACAATTTCATGCGCTATATCGACGCGGAACCGGACGATCCCGAAGGATTTGACTACCGCACGGTCTACGGCGAGCTTCTCAAACAGGAAAAGAAGACCGCTGAGCCGGAAAATACGGAGGAAACGAACGCCGGAACGGATGAAAACGCCTCCGACAAGGACAATTTCTCCGCAATCATCCGTCAGATCCGCCGTCTGAACGACGAAATCGAGGATAAAGCGATCTCCGACAAGATCGACCGCATGGAGGAGCACACCAGAAACATCTTCGAATACGTCACCGATCACCCGGACTCCATGCCCCAGATCCGTACATTCCTCAACTACTACCTGCCCACCACGCTCAAGCTGCTGGAATCGTACAGCCGGATTGAACGCGTCGGCGTCGCGGGCGAGAACATGAAGAAATCGAAGGAAAACATCGAGCGCATCATGGATCTTCTCGTGGTCGGATTCGAACAGCAGGTTGACCAGCTCTTCCGGAACGAATCCATCGACATTTCCAGTGACATCTCCGTTCTGGAAACGATGATGGCGAAGGATGGATTGGACGGCAGAAAGGATTTCGATCTCAGGGAGTTTGCGGACAGCTATTCCGATCTCATATCCGATGAACTGACCGGCGGATCCACGGCAGCTCAGTCTCCGGATAATCAATAAACAAGAAAACCGTCATTTGCCGAAAATGCAGATGACGGTTTGTTTTTTTGCTTTGACTTTAGACGGATGCCTGAGATTATGCGCGGATTTTCAGCAGCTTTTCGGCGTTTGCATAATAAATCTTTTCCTTTACATCGTCACGGAGCGGGAGGGAATCGAGATAGGCAAACGTCTCAGCGGAAGATGCCCACGGACAGTCGCTGGCAAAGAGAACGCGGTCGGCGCCGATCTTGTCGATCATTTTTACGGCGAAGTTTTTGTCAAGTGCCGAAAATGCGCAGAGGGAAGTGTCGATCCAGACGTTCTCGGAAAGGAGCTTGTCGTACGTCTCGTGCCACATCATGTTCGCTCCCCAGTGCGCGCAGACGAACTTCGTTTTCGGCGAACGTCTGATACGGCGGAGGGCGGCATCGGGATTGGCATACACCCGGGAAGGCGAGAGTGCATCAAAGCCGGCGTGCGTGATGACGAACAGATCAAGCTCCGCGGCGATATCGAAAATCTCGTCAAAAACAGGATCGTCGGGCGTGTGACCCATGTATTCCGGATGAATCTTGATCCCGGGAATACCGGCGTCCGCAATCCGCTTCATCTCGCCGGAAATGTCCTCAAATCCGGGATTCACACTGCCGAGCGCCGTGAGACGGTCACCGTAGTTGGCGTTGGTCTCCATGGCGAAATGATTCACGTTCACGGTCTGCTTCGGATTGGTCGCAATATTGCACACAACCGCGCGGTCAACATGCCATTCGTCCATCTTCGCGATCAGATCGGACACCGTTCCGTCGGTCAGCGGCTTCATGTTCACGCGGGGTGACAGGGAAGAGAGCGCACGGTCCGCAATTTTGTCCGGGAACGCATGGGTATGAAAATCAATCAGCATAACAGATACCTCACATTTTTTCATAAGTATAAATCAATTTCATGTTCGTTTTACGGTATAAATATGAATTTTCTATTAATATTTGCGGAATTACTTGATATTCTCGGGAATTTGCGATATCATAAGTACAATGGGGTAGAATGGATTTCATGTTATCATTTTATCTTATTACCGGCAGATACCCAAAAAGCTATATCAAAAAAGCAAATAAACTATAGCTAATTTATTATACTTTTATGGAGGATATATGGCAAAGACAATGATTGGCAGCGGATCGCGGAACAATGATGTACCCAAGACCGCTGCGGCATTCCGCGAACTGCTCATGAAGAATGAGAAGTCCGGAAAAGACGGCGTGATGACCGCCAGAGAACGGATCACCGCACTGTTCGACGAAGGTACCTTCACCGAAACCGGCGCGTACACCATGCGTCGGATCAGCGAATTTGACGGAGAAACTCCGGACGAACTGGAAAGCGTGATCACCGGCTACGGTTCCGTGAACGGCTGTCTGGTTTATGCATTCGCACAGGATATGAACAGAACCAAGGGTTCCGTCAGCGAAGCGGCTGCAAAGAAAATCTGCGCATCCTACAAGCTCGCTGTGGAAAACGGCTGTCCCATCGTCGGCATTTTCGACAGTGCAGGCGCATACCTTCCCGAAGGCGTACGTTCCCTCGCAGGATACGCATCCGTCATGAAGGTTGCAGCATCCGCTTCCGGCATTATTCCCCAGATTGCAATCGTTCCCGGTGTTGCACAGGGCGCGGCTGCTGTGATCGCATCCATGTTTGATTTCGTGATTGCGACCGAAAACTCCAGAATCAGCATCAACCCTCCCTTCGTTGTCGGCGGCGGCGAAACCAGCGATTCCGTGGAATCCGGCGTTGTTTCCCTGACCGCAAAGACCGACGCGGAAGCTCTCGGCGCAGCACGCATGCTTCTCTCCTACCTGCCCTCCAACAATGAAGAAGGCGGCGTGGAAGTTCTCACCAATGACGAAGTCAACCGTCTTGTGGATACCTCCGCATATGCTTCCGGCGACATGAAGGCTCTCATCGCTGCATTCGCAGATGACGCGGCTTACATCGAGCTCGGCGGCGAATACGCAAAGTCCGTTACCACCGGTCTTGTATCCCTCTGCGGCACTGTCTGCGGTATCGTAGGCACCAACCACGCGGAAGAAGAAGGCCGTCTCACCTCCAAGGCAGCACGCAAGGCAGCGAAGTTCATCAGCTTCTGCGACTGCTTCGGTATTCCCGTAATCACTCTCGTTGACTCCGAAGGCTTCGCAGTCTGCGGCGACGAAGAAAAGAATCCTTACAGCGCGGAAATCGGCCATCTTGCAGGCGCATACGCTCAGGCAAAGGTTCCGCTCGTTACCCTCGTTTCCGGTGCCGCTTACGGTTCCGTATTCTCCGTTCTCGGCTCCAAGGCGATCGGTGCAGACATCGTATTCGCGCTTGACACCGCCAAGATTTCTCCCATGAACGCAAAATCCGCGGTTGCTCTTCTCTGGAACGATCAGATTTCTAAGGATATGAGCAGAGAAGACCTCGAAGCCAAGTGGAACGAAACGGAAGCAAACGTCCTTAATGCCGCACGTGCGGGTGAAGTGGACGATATCATCGAATCCGCAGAAGTACGTCAGAGACTCGCATCCGCTGTCATGATGCTCTCCGCAAAGGCAGCATCCGCACCGAAGAGACGTCACGCCAACCTTCCTCTTTAATCAAAGGAGGACCATATGACTTACTTACCTTTATTCCTTACCGCAAACGGTCTGGATCTTACCGAAAAGCTGGCTCTGTCCGGTGAAATGCTCCTCAAGGGCATGGGCACGGTGTTCCTGGTTCTCGCAATCCTCTGGGGCATCATCGCTCTCTTCAGTGTGTTCGCAGGAACCGCCGAAAAGAAGCCCGCTCCCGAAAAGAAGCCTGCCGCTCCCGCAAAGAAGGCAGAACCCAAGCCCGAAGCGAAGCCCGCTCCCGCAGCAGCACCCGCACCCGCTCAGACAGATGACGGCGCACTGATCGCTGCAATCACCGCGGCAATCGAAGCGTACCGTGCGGAAGAAGGTCTCTCCGGCCTGCCTTACCGCGTTGTTTCCTTCAAGCGCAAGTCCGGCAAGAAGAGCTGGACCGGCACAAGCGAAGACTGATTTCCCGATTCTACTATATAAATAATTGTGGAGGCACAAATGAAAAAGTATAACGTAACCGTAAACGGTGTAACATATGAAGTTCTCGTTGAAGAAGCCGGTGCTGTATCCGCTCCCGTGGCAGCAGCTCCCGTTGCAGCGGCTCCCGCTCCCGTTCAGGCTCCCGCAGCGGCACCCGCACCTGCACCTGCAGCAGCACCCGCAGCAGCACCCGCTCCCGCAGCA
>JAFTPW010000089.1:0-4919 GCA_017463075.1 Clostridia bacterium | reverse complement strand
CGCGGTGCAGAATGTTTTTGTGCGTTGGCTGAAAAACGGAACGCAGTTTGAGACAGCGGAGCATGAGAAAGCGTATTTTCTGCGTGCGGCAAGCAATGAATGCATCAATGTGCGCTCCAGTTTCTGGAGAACAAAGCGCGTGGATTTCGAGGATATTCCCGAGCCGTCGTCGGATGACAGCATGCCGGAAGAACCCGGCGCGATTCTCAGGAGCATTCCGGCAAAATATCGGGAAGTGCTGTATTTATTCTATTACGAGGAGCTGTCATCGGAGGAAATTGCCGAAACGCTGTCCCGGAACCACAGCACCGTACGGACACAGCTGCAAAGAGGACGCGAGCTCCTGAAAAAAGCTCTGGAAAAATCGAATGAGGAGGATTGAAATGAAGAACGAAAAGGAGCAGTTCAGAAATTTGTTTGGTGCATTGTCCCCGGATGCGGAACAGCTTGAGCGGATGGAAAAATGTATTGTTCAGGAAAACAACACGCAGAAACGTCACCGTATCCGACCGGCGGCTCTGATTGCGGCTGTCGTGCTGATTGGGGCGGGAATCACTGCGGTATCTGCGGCTCCGGCTCTCAGTCGGTACTTCTTCCCGGATGCGGGAGTTGTCGAGCTTGATGATGAAGCAGAACCGCTCTATCTGATGCTGGACGCAGATACCGGAACAGACGCGGATTTCCGGATCCAGTATGGGTACTGGTATGACAGTACGGCGCAGTTCTGGATTGAATCGCAGATCCGGTACGAAGAAACCGATGCCGGGATTCTGATGCCTGATGCGGCGGGATCGGTGGAGCTTCTGCTGGTTGCGAATGACTCGGACGGAGAACTGCGGCAGCAATACCGGATTACGGTAGAGGATGTTTCTGCCGAAGACGCCATGAACGGCGTAGTGTTTGCCGGCAGAACTGTGCAGTTTAATCAGGTTCCGGCGCAGTACCATCCCTATATCGCGGAGAACAACGGCATTCGTCTCACCCTGATTCCGCTGACACAGGACATGACCGCCTTTGCAGCGGAAGCGGAATATGTGAACGGGAACGGAAAGGTGAATCTGTCCGATCATTATTCGTACTACATGGACAGCTATGCCGCAGTGAATGCACCGTCCATGGTTCTGGTATCGGAGGACAGCTGTGAATACGTATTGTCGGAAATCGGGGACAGCGATATTTTCGTCCTCGAAGAAAAGCCGTCCTCTCCCATCACAGGATTCCGTTCGGATGCTTTGACGTTCACTTCCGGCGCATCGGACAGCGTAACCGTTTCGGTTGAAGTTCCTGCTGACGGAGAAGCCTCCGTGCTCGATCTGGAATTCCTCTTCCCGGATCAGGCTGCATCGGGCAGAATTCATGCGGTAGGTCACAACAACCCCATATCGGATACGGAGATCATTGATCGGGAGACGGAATTCCCGATGGGATATCTCTCGGTTATCACAGATGTGACGGATCGTAACGGAATCCGGTACTGGTACAGTGTACACTATACGGAGGAGTTTGAAATACATATGTCGCATTACTACGAAAATGTTGTAAAATCTCCCTACGATCGAGTCATACCGGTGGCGCCGATGTCGCCGAAAACCCGCGTCAGCCTGGACGGACTTGAGAATCAGATGCACTATACATTCCACTACATTTCCGACAGATCGGATACCGTGGAACTGGTGGTTGACGGTTATACCGCACTGACTCAGGAAAGCTGGAAAATTGATTTTACGGCTGAATAACATAAAAAAGAGAGAACTCATTCTGCATGAATTCTCTCTTTTGCTTTCACTTACGCTCCACCGGAATCCACACCTCATAATACCGCTGCTTCTGCCGGATGTCGTGATCCGTCCAGAGATGCAGTATTTCGACGGCGAGGTCGGATTTCTGACGGTATCCCGACGACGGCAGCCATGAGTCGAAGATCAGCCCGAACAGCTTCGGAAATTCCTCCCATGCGACTCCGCCGGGTTCTGTCCGGAATGCGGCATATGTTCCCGCGGGCAGGGTGAATGTCTCCGCCGATGCGCCTTCCCGGATGGTGTCCCGTGCGATCATGTACCTTCCGCCCTGCCAGATGCCGTACCAGACGCCGTCGAATGCGGTGCTTCCGGGTTCATTCCACCTTCCGCCGCAGAGCTGTCCCGGGACGTCGTCGTAGTTGTCCGACCACATGCTGTGCCGCAGTTCCTCGCGGTTCCGGTAGCCCTGTCCGTCGTACGGCTTCGAGATGCCGTAAAGTTTGGTTTCTTCCAGTTCAATCAGTCTGAAATCCATGTCTTCTGCTCCTTTGATTGTGATGTGGAAGGAAACAGGGGGACACAGCTTCAAAGGACCGCCGTTTTTCCGGCAGAGTGACGGTGTGATTCCATGCTGACGCGCGAACGCACGGGAAAACGCCGCCGCGCTGTCGTAGCCGTATTTCACGGCAATGTCGACGACGGGAGCCCTGCTGTTCAGAAGCTCCTCAGCCGCGAGGGTCAGTCTGCGCCGCCGGATGTATTCATTCAGCGTCATCCCGGTCATGTAGCTGAAAAAACGCTGGAAGCTGTCCGTTGTGACGCACGCGATTTTCGCCGCTTCATCGGGATCGAATTCTGCGCACAAATTTGCCTCGATGTATGCGGCCGCGTCGTTCAGCTGTTTGAGTATGTTCATCTGCTTCACCTCCGGACACAGTATATCAGAATCATGCGCGCGATGACTGACTTTTTCCGTGCGGGATCGGTCAGCCGCGGTATGTGATGGTAACTTCGCCGTTTTCCATGAGCACATCCGCGGTTCTTCCGAAGACGGGAAGTCCGGTCAGCGATGCCGATGTCATGCCTTCGGGCAGGTTCGGATTTGCGGTGACAGTCTTCGATTCGCAGTCGTAGGTGATGCCCATCATGCCGAAGACGAACGCGCCGACGCACGCGAAGGAAACCTCCGGATATTCACGCCGCTTCAGCTTGGGAGAAGTGTAGTGACGGAGCCAGTGTTCACCGCGCTCGGGCTGGTTGTGGCGGTAGAAAATCTCCGCGAGATGGGAGCCGACCTCGACGTTGATCGCATTCGCAAGACCGCGCTGATGGAGCTTGTCAAGGGTGATGGAGAGCTTTTCCGGATCGTGCGTCGCATGGAAATAGGGCACACATTCCACAGCGATGTGCGAAATATCCCCGAGGGAGCCGTCTTTTCTCTTGGTGAAGTGATAGCGTCCCTGCTCACCGTCCCACCAGCGGTCGATTTCGGAGAGGATTTTCTCGCCCCATTCGCGGTAATACGCTCCGTCTGCGCCGTTCAGCCCACGGATTTCGGCATACGCGAACATTGCGGCAGACTGTGCGGCAAGCAGATCGAGCATCTGAGCCGAACCGCCGCCTTCGCTTTCTTCATAGGACGGAATACCGCGTCTTGTACCGGAGCCTTCGGGGATGCCGTCGCCGTTTTTGTCCCATGTTTCGATGTACTGCTTCATGGTCAGCTCATAAAAGTGCAGGAAATCCTCGCTTTCGATGTAATCCCGGTCGCCGGTCAGCCTGTACATTCTGAGACAGCATGCGAGCAGGTCGAAATTCGCGGGAAGATTGTACCAGAAATCCGTGTCGGAGGTGTAGTCAACCGGTGCGGGACGGTAGTGCTTGTCGATTTCCCAGAAGCAGCAGTAGTCACGGCTCGCGGCGATGGACTGCACAAACCGCAGGAGCATGTTCTTCGTGTACTGCTCCAGACCGAGCGCATGGGCACCGTTTGCCTGATGACACACATCGCGGATGCAGAACGCGTCACGGCCCGGAAGTGCGGCTTCGTACCACGGACCGACGAGATCCTGACGTTCGCCGGACTTCGGATGTACATAATAAAGTGCCTGCTGTTTCGCCCAGTCAAAGCCGGCATTCAGTGCTTCGTCGGGGCAGCGGAATTGGATGGATCCGATATTCATAAACAAAATCCTTTCGTGCGATGCTCAAAGATAAAGGAAAAAGGAATTCCCCGGAGTGCGAAGAATTCCTTTTTGGATGAGCGGAAATTAATAGGAGGTAACGGTCTTCTTGGTGCCGCCGATGTAGTCACGGTGGAGGGTGAGAATACCGTTGTCCATGCGGAAGATACGGTCTGCGTGGTCAGCGATTGCAAGGTCGTGGGTAACCATGATGAGGGTCTGACCCATTTCTTCTCTGGTCTTGAGAAGGAGCTTGAGAACTTCATCCGCGTTGTTGCGGTCGAGGTTACCGGTAGGTTCGTCGGCGAAGAGGATATCGGGCATGTTAATCATTGCACGCGCGATTGCAACTCTCTGCTGCTGACCGCCGGAAAGCTCGGAGGGAAGGTGGTTCAGACGTTCGGTGAGCTGGAGGGTTTCCACCAGACGGCGGAGGGTTTCCTGATAGGAGAGCTCGGACTTGTTGCACATCATGGTGGGGATGAGGATGTTTTCCAGAGCGGTGAACTGAGGAATCAGGTTGTGTCTCTGGAATACGAAGCCCATGTTCATACCGCGGAAGCGGCTGAGCTCGTCGGCGGACATCTTGGTGATATCCTGACCGCGGATCATAACGCGTCCGGCGTCACAGGAGTCCAGACCTGCACAGATGTGGAGGAAGGTGGACTTACCGGAACCGGAAGTACCGATGATAGCGACGAATTCGCCGGGTTCAACTTTGATGCTTGCGCGGTTAACAGCGGTGATGACCGTGTCGTACTGCTTATACTGCTTGATAACGCTTTCGGTTTGCAGCATGTATTCAATGGTATCTGCCATTTTATATTACCTTAGCTGTGATTACAGCCGGATCCTTTCTCAAATCAATGTATTGTTTCGTAAACTTTGAAATCTTATTCGTCTCCGCCGAACTCGTGGCCTGTGCCGCCGTTGTCAAGGGAGTAGCGGTTCTTGTAGTAGCTGCGGAAGGGCAGGTAGGTGGAGAAGAAACCGCAGG
>JAFTPW010000088.1:0-11363 GCA_017463075.1 Clostridia bacterium | reverse complement strand
TTTAAGATGATCTGTGGAATGTTCGCATAAGTCTCTACGTTATTGACAATGGTTGGCTTGCCGAACAGACCCTTCTGTGCCGGGAACGGAGGTCTTGGTCTTGGCTCACCACGGTTGCCTTCGATGGAGGTCATCAGAGCAGTTTCTTCACCGCATACGAACGCACCGGCGCCCAGACGGAGGTGAATGTCGAAGTTGAAGCCAGTGCCGAGGATGTCCTTGCCGAGCAGACCGTATTCACGAGCCTGGTCGATAGCGATCTGGAGTCTCTTGACTGCGATGGGATATTCTGCACGAACGTATACCCAACCTTCGTCAGCGCCGATTGCATAAGCAGCGATAGCCATAGCTTCTACTACTGCATGGGGGTCACCTTCCAGAACGGAACGGTCCATGAACGCACCCGGGTCACCTTCGTCGGCGTTACATACAACGTACTTCTTGTCGGAAACGGAAGCCTTTGCGAACTGCCACTTACGACCGGTCGGGAAGCCGCCGCCGCCGCGTCCGCGAAGACCGGAGTCGAGGATGGTCTTGATAACATCGTCGGGAGTCATTTCCTTCAGCACCTTAGCGAGTGCGAAGTAACCGTCCATAGCGATGTATTCGTCGATCTGTTCGGGGTTGATAACACCGCAGTTACGGAGAGCAACTCTCTTCTGCTTCTTGTAGAAGGTGGTGTCGTTCAGGGATACCTGTGCATTTTCTTCGGTTTCGTTCTTGTCGCCGGTGTCATTGTAAACAAGGCGTTCAACGATACGACCCTTGAGGAGGTGTTCGGAAACGATTTCCGGGATATCATCGGGGGTAACCATGGAGTAGAAAGTGCCTTCGGGATACACGATCATGATCGGACCGAGAGCGCAGAGACCGAAGCAGCCGGTCATAACGATCTTTACTTCTTCTTCAAGACCCTGCATTTTCAGCTCTTCAGCGAGCTTGTCAGCGATTACACGGCTGTTAGAGGAAGTACATCCGGTACCGCCGCAAATCAGTACATGAGAACGAATCATATAGTTTATTCCTCCTAAAAGTTAGATCTGGCTTGCACCGATGGTGTATTCGGAAACAGGAGTGCCGCCCTTGATGTGCTTTTCGATAACTTCCTTTGCCTTGTCAGCAGTCATCTTAACATAGGTGACCTTTTCCTTGTCCTTTTCGTAAACTTCGACAACGGGTTCATACTGGCAGATGCCGATGCAGCCGGTCTGGGTTACGGTAACCTTATCGGAAATGCCGGCTTCGGAAACGCCTTCAACGAAAGCGTTGAGAACCGGACGCGCGCCTGCAGCGATACCGCAGGTAGCCATGCCGACTACGATAAGGGTATCACCGGTGGAGGTGCGTACAGCTACTTTGTCCTGCATTTTAGCCTTAATGGCCATGAGTTCTTCGAGAGACTTCATAATAGAATTCCTTTCCTGTTGGTTGATTATGTTAATTTACTGATAATCCGGGTAAAGGCTGTTGGGATCATTCATTACCGTTCTTCACCGCTTCGTACTGTTCCGCGAGGAAGCCGCCGATCCATTCAAGGATGTCGGGCTCGTTCAGCGGAATCTCCTCACCGAGAATCGTCTTCAGCTCCGCGCAGGACAGCCGGACTTCCCTGCCGTCGATTGTGTGGATGTAGGTGAAATTCACGTCGGGAGAACCCTGAATCAGCGTTTTGACCGTTTCGATCATATCGCCGAGGGGAACGAAGTCGAGGTGGGTTTTATCGAACACCGCTTTGGTGGTGGTACCGTGGTCTTCGCTGACGGATTCGTGAACGGAGGTTACCGTCACATGTCCGCCGGTCATCTCAGCCAGCATCGTCAGAAACGGGATGCCGAGTCCGACCTTTCTCGTTTTCCGTGTGGTGAAAAACGGATCGGTGAGACGCTTAACCTGCTCTTCCGTCATGCCGCAGCCGTTGTCGGTCACGGTAAACGTAAGCCATTGACCGTCCTCAACGAGGGACACCGTGATTTCCGTAGCACCTGCGCGCACAGAATTCATCGTGATGTCAAGGACATACAGAGATAATTCATCCATGGTTTACTCCTTGCCAAGCAGATAGTCGATCAGCGCGTTCCGGACCTTCGACGAGGAATAGGGTTCATCGTCAAGCTCCACGGAGAAGTCTGCCTCGGAGATATCCCACAAATAATGGGCATCCGACGAAACGGCACGCGCCAGATTCTGAATGATGGGGTATTTTTCGCGGTATTCGGCTTCAGTGCTGCCGTCTTTCAGCTCATACGCCGTGAACTTCGGGTCTTCCTCCGGGAAGGTGCCGAGCATGGCGATGATGCCGTTGGACGGACGGTCGATATGTGCGGGATAGCAAACGCCGCCGCGCCGGAGAACCTCGTGAAAGGCCTCTTCGATGGAGAGGAACGCCGCGTGCAGGAGAAGGTCATCCTCCTCGCCACAGACCTGATCGTTCTCATCCATGATCCACTGATGTCCGAATATCTCGGGTTTGTTTTTGATTTTTGGTCGTCTTTCTTCGATGTACCGGTCAAATTCCATGGCATCCTCCAGCTCACGGAAGAGGCACACCACATGGACATCCTCCGCTGTGGTAAGCTCCATACCCGCAACCGGGACAATGCCCAGCTTTTTCGCCTGCTTGAAGAAGGCGGGACAGTTTTTCGAGGAATTGTGGTCGGTCAGCGCAACGATGTTCAGTCCGTTGACAACCGCCATGCCGGCGATGTTCGCGGGAGTCATTTCGTCGTCGCCGCAGGGAGAAAGACAGGAATGAATGTGCAGATCGCAGAAGTACTTCGTCATGACAGTTCGTGGATCATGACGCAGAGCTCGTAAGCGGATTTGTCGGAAGAGAGAACCGTGATGCCGTTGTCAATCGCAGCCAGCAGTGCATCGGGAAGAAGCTCCACGTTTTCTGCCAGAATCACAGCCGACGCTTCGGTCAGACTGGCAACCGCGATCACATTTGTGTTTGCCATAATGGTAATCCACAGATTGTCGAATTTCACACGGCTCATGGCACGGCTGAGAAGGTCTCCGCAGTACACGCCGTCAAATTCCTTCGCGATGTCCCCCGTCACGATTCTGAGGGAGAGTTTTTCACAAAGCTGTGCAACAGTCATCGTCACACCTCCAATTATTCCACTTCTTTACGGTCTTTGATCGCACTGATCTTGTCCAGAACCGACTTGTCCTTATGCTGATCCAGATACTTGTGGAAGAGCATACGCATAATCACGGTGCATTCGTCCGCATTGGTTTCGCCCTTGACGATGTCTTCGGCAAACGCCATGCAGGTCGGTGCGCCGCAGGATCCGCAGTCGATCCCGGGAAGTGTATCCGCGATGGATACGATATCCGCCATCATCCGGCGAGCCTCTTTTCTGTCCTCGGAGAGCTTGTTGGGAACATACTCGATTGCGTTCTCGTTGAAGAACTCGTCGGGGATCCACTCGCTGGCGGGACGGTTGGGAGAAACGGGGAGATAGCGCTTGAGAATCTGCAGTCTTGCCTGAGCGATGTAGGGATTGGTGACAGTCATAGCCCCGCCCACACATCCGCCGTCACAGGCATTGAGCTCAACGAAATCGAGACTGGTGATATCGGAATTGTCAATCTGATCGAGCACCCGGATGCAGTTTTCGATGCCGTCCGCTGCGAGGTACCGTTCGTTGAAGGTAGCCGAGGATTCGCCGCCGGTGGAAGCCCAGCCGATCCCGATCATGCCGGATTCGGTCATTTCCGCAGGCTCCTCGTCCGCGTGCTTCTTCATGACATCCAGAAGGGCGAAATACACGTCCCCCATGGACACCACCGCGTCGATGTAGTTGCGTTCTTTTGCAAAATTGTTTTTTACATAGCTGACCTTCGCGGGACAGGGAGAGATGAACACAATCCCGATATCCTCGTCGGTCAGTTCCGGATGTTCTTCCTTCGCCTTTGCTCTTGCAAGCTGAGCCGCGATATCGATCGGCGGAAGAATCGGCATGACGTTCTCGCACAGATAGGGATAATTCATGCTGATAATCCGGGAAATCGCGGGACAGGCGGAGCTGATTACCGGTTTTTTGACGTCTTTGCGCTTCACGTACATTCTTGTGTAAGCCGTTACCAGCTCAGCCGCGCATGCAACCTCGAACACATCGTCAAATCCGAGATCCTTCAGACCGTGGATAATGTACCCGATGTTGTCCATGTTGTCAAACTGGCCGTATAAGGACGGCGCGGGAAGTGCCACCTTATATTTGAACTGCTTCAGGCAGTCAAGCGTATCGTGAGTTGCTTTTTTCGCCTTATAGGGGCATACTCTGATACATTCGCCGCAGTCAATGCAGCGGTTGGAATCAATGACCGCATGACCGTCACGTATGCGGATTGCTTCCGTGGGACACCGTTTCAGACAGGTCGTACATCCTTTGCATTTGCTGACTTCGAGCGAAACGGAATGCTTATATTCGGTTGCCATATACACCTCCGAGCGGAACAGGTGATGAAGATCCTTCCGCTCTCAAGCGATGCACCTTCATCAGAGGTTTACCTTCATTGTAATGGTAGTGCCGACACCGACTTCGGTATCAATGTGCATGTAATCGGTATATTTCTTCATGTTGGGAAGACCCATACCTGCGCCGAAGCCCAGGGAGCGGATGTTTTCCCGTGCGGTGGAATATCCTTCCTGCATCGCAAGATCGACATTGGGAATACCGGGGCCGCGGTCGCTGAGCACGATCACGATTTCGTCATCGAGCACTTCAACGTCTGCGGTACCGCCGTCAGCGTGGATCACCATATTGATTTCGCCTTCATACATCGCAATGGAAACCTTGCGGATGACGTCCGGCGGGAATCCCAGCTGGCGCAGCTTCTTCTTGACTACAACGGAAGCTTCCCCTGCGGAAGAAAAGTTTTCGCCGTCCACATCAAAGTGGAATTTGATTTCTTCAGACATCAGAACCTCCTCTGCCCAATCCCTGTGAGTAGAGAATTCCAGACGCTTCGTAAGCGCGGAGAGTGGAACGCATCACAACGATGCCGCACTCCCTTGCCAGCTCGACCATGTCCTCAGTGGGAGTCTTGCTTCTCACAAACACAACGCACACCATGTCCATCATATTGGCGGTGCGGATGACCTGTGAGTTGAGGAGACCGGTAATGAGCACGCCCTGATCCTTCACGAACGCAAGTACATCGCTCATCATGTCACTGCAGCATGCGGAAATGACATCATGTTCCAGATTTTCTTCGCCGCAAAGAACTTCGGCTCCAAGGTAATCTCTTATTTCACTGATTTTCATGTTTACTCCATTCTGCCAGAGCGGCAGTATCATGTGTCACATTACGGACAGCCCGAAGCGGCTTTTAGTTGTACTTTGCGAGGATACCTTCGAGCATGTTGGGTTCCAGACGGCCGTAAACGTCTTCACCGATGGTGAGAACGGGAGCGAGACCGCAGGCACCGATGCAGCGGGTAGCTTCAAGGCTGAACTTGAGGTCTTCGGTGATGCCGCCGTTGGAAATACCGAGGAGAGTTTCCAGCTTGTCCATCAGGATACCGGAGCCCTTAACGTAGCATGCGGTACCAAGACATACTGCAACGGGATTGGTTCCCTTGGGGTTGAGAAGGAACTGTGCGTAGAAAGTTACAACACCGAACACTTCGGAGAAGGGAATGTCGAGAGCGAGTGCGATGTGACGCTGAACTTCTTCGGGAAGATATCCGTAGATATCCTGCGCCTTCTGAAGGATGGGCATGAGGCATCCGGCCTGATCCTTGTGAGCAGCGATAACTGCGTCAAGAGCCGCGAGCTGTTCCGGTGTACCCTTGAAGGCAACGGAAGTCATAGGTTTTTTCATAGAGCTTTTGTCCTCCTGAGAATATTGATGAGAAATATATGAAAAGTTATTTCGCGCAGAATTTTTCGACGGCGTCAGCAGCGCCTTCGAGGTAGTCGTTTTCCATCAGTTCGATTACGCCGCGGTCAATGAGAGCGGACAGCTTTTCGTCGATGGGCATTCTTGCAAGCAGGTCAATGCCGTACTGTGCGCAGACCTCTTCCGCCTTGGACTTGCCGAAGACGTTGATTTCTCTGCCGCAGTCGGGGCACTTGACGTAGGACATGTTTTCAACCAGACCGATGACGGGGATGTTCATCATGGCAGCCATGTTCACAGCCTTGCCGACGATCATGGAAACCAGATCCTGAGGAGTGGTTACGATGATGATGCCGTCGAGCTTGATGGACTGGAATACGGTCAGCGGAACGTCGCCGGTTCCCGGAGGGCAGTCAATGAACATGTAGTCCACGTCGCCCCAGACAACGTCGGTCCAGAACTGCTTTACGGTACCTGCGATTACAGGACCTCTCCATACAACCGGACGGGTTTCTTCTTCCAGAAGCAGGTTTACGGAAATCATCTTGATGCCGGTCTTGGTTGCAAGGGGAAGCAGACCGTCGCCGGTGGAGAGAATATCACCCTTGGCTGCAAATGCCTTGGGAATGGAAGGACCGGTGATGTCGGCGTCAAGAATCGCACACTTGTAGTCTCTTCTCTGCATGATGGTAGCGAGCATGGAGGTCACGATGGACTTGCCTACGCCGCCCTTGCCGGATACAACGCCGATGACGTGCTTGATATTGGAGTCCTTGTGGGGCGCGTCATAGGTGGGAGTTCTGGAAGAGCAATTCGCCTTGCAGGTAGAACAGTCATGAGTACACTCAGCGGTGGGTGTTTCCTGAGTGTTTTCCTTGTTTTCAGCCATATCTATATTATTCCTTTCGTTATGATTCAGTTATGATTTCTGCCGCAGATTCAGTCCCAGATCCGCCATGGCGCGTCAAAAAAAGACACCTCTGCGAGCTATCAAATATTATATAACAAATGATCGAAAAATACAAGGGATTACGCAATATTCGTTGCACTTTCGGCGGATTTTTTTCATTTTGTTTACATAAATTAAATGCGCACTGCTGCCGGCGTCCCCGGACTCCGGAAACACTGGAAGAAATGCGCATTTGTTTTTTCGTTTATTTACCGCTGCGGTTCACGCCTTTTCCGCGGTGCAGCTTCACAAGCTCAGCGACGCCAAGCAGGATCAGTGCGGGAATCAGAGCCGTGCCGAGCGTGAGCAGTCTTCCCTGCCATGTCATGTCCGACGCGAGCAGGATCACGGGAATCGCCAGAAGTGCAAGTGCCGCGAACGCTGTGTACGCCGTGTTGATTCTGCCGGGCTTGAACAGGCTCACGGGCTTCATGATGCAGGATGAGACGGTCAGCCCGGAGAGAATCAGAGCCGCGCTCAGGAATACCTCGCCGTCACAGACAGTCTTCGCAATTTCCGCAAGCCGGAGACAGAGGAACGCCGATCCCGCAGTCACAGCACCCCAGAGCATCCCGGAGAGCACCGCTTTTTTCACATCGCGGCGGCTGGGCTTCACTTCGTCGATTTCGTCCGTGTCTTCCGCCTGACGCTTCCGCGCAAAGGACGGGATGCCCTCTCCGCTTCCGTGTTCAAACGCCATGACCAGCACCGCCGCAAAGTCGAACAGGAGCCCCCAGATCAGGATGCTCACCGGCGACAGCATGGGCACGGGCAGAAGAAGTCCCGCCAGCATCAGCACCAGTCTCGCACACTGCGCCGCGGTCAGGTAATGCTTCGCCGCTTCGACGTTGGCAATCGCCTGACGGGACGCACGGATGGCACGGATCACGCCGTCAAGTCCGCCGAACTGCGCTTCCGTACCGTTCTTTTCGGGATGGACAACCAGTGCGCAGTGGGACGCAAGGGACTCGGGCACCGGACGCATGGGCGAATCCGCCACGGCACATCCGATGTCAGCCTGAGAGGTCACGGCACCGTCGGTCATTTTCCTGCCGAGCACCGCCGCACATCCGTCATCTCCGCGGGACGTCAGCACCGACTGCATCACTGCGGCATACGCCTGCGGAAGTTGTGCTTCCAATCCGGCGAAGGAGACGATCACGCCGTTCTTTGCCTCGCGGAACACATCGGGATTTGCGTCAGCCGCGCGGATTACACTGGTTTTCCTGTCAAACAGACCGAGTCTGTGACAGTAGTAGAGATCCGCTTCGTGGTTTTCCGTGAAGAGAACCGGCCGGATTCCCGCGTCACGGAGGAACTGCACGTTATCATGGGCGTTCTTTTCCCATTCCTGCGACACTGCCGCAAAGCCTGCGAAGGTCATGTATTCCGTCAGCACCGACACCCGGCTGAGCTGATGGAAGGGCGAAATCCGGTGGGAAACGGCAAACACGCGCGCACCGGCAAACTCAAGTCTGGCGCATTCGGTGTAAATCTCCCGCCGCATTACGTCCGTGATGGGAACGACACCGTCCGGTGTTTCCGCCGTTGTACAGGCACGGAGCACCGCGTCGATCTTACCGCAGGCGGCACAGCGCACGTCCCCGTTGTCAGCAATCAGGGAGAGATGCAGTCCCGCCGACTTCGGACACGCGTCCATGTGTTCCAGCATCGCATAGCTGAACTCCACGGGCCGTCCGCTTTTTTTCGTATAGGCATCCGCCACACGGAGAAGATATCCCGCTGTCTCGGTGGCTTCCCGTGTCTGCTTTTTTCCGTCAGTCAGACTGTGATTGTCCGCAGCCGACGCCGCCATGGCGAGATTCAGGATTCTGCCCGCATCGGGAATCGCACCGCCGTTTTTCGCACAGTAGCCGGTCTTTTTCCCGTCCATCTCCACGAACGCGCCGTCCGCGTGATAGGCACACAGCTCCATGCGTCCGGATTTGAAGTACGACGAGCCGCAGAAGACCATGGTGCTGATCCCTGCGATGCGGTCAAGCTCCGACGGTTCCCTAATGATCGAGCGGGGCTTTTCCGCCTTTGACGCGATGTGGTCCGCCGGTTTGCCCGAACGGGATTTCACAGTCTCCGCACGGCGCTCTTCTCCGGAGGCACAGTCCCGCAGGGTCACCGCGATGATGATGGTGCCGATCATGGTCAGAAACTCACTCATCGCCGCCGTCGCCATTGCCATTGTGCCGAGGAACACGTCAATGAGCATCATGTCCCCGACGAACATGGAGAGCGCGGTCAGCACCAGCACGCACGCGAGCATCACGAGGGATGTGTTCCGGCTGCGTCTGGCAAGATCGTCCACCATCGGCAGGCTCTCGGCAGGTTCAATGACAATGCCGCCCTGCATCATGGAGATCAGGGTACGCCGTCCGACTGCCGTTGCCGCGATTCTGAGGGAGCCGCCGAGCACCTTCGTTCCCGCAAAGACGCAGTTGGAACGGTACTCGCACGGGACTTCACCGCCCGCAGATTCCGTGGAGATCACGGTGGCGAATTTATGTACGGGATCGTGGTTTTCCGTGATGCCGCGCTCGTCCGCGAGAGAATCCTCTCCCGAAACCACACGACCGTCACACGGAACCGTATCCCCTTCCTCGAGAAAAACAATGTCCCCGATGACGACCTCATCCGCCCGGACAAGATGCACCCTGCCCTCCTGGATCACGGACGCGACGGGGATTTTTTCCTTCGCCATGTCCTCCAGAATCCGGTTTGCGCGGACATAGGTCACCGTACGGATCACGCCGCCGATGAGGAGGATTCCCGCGATCATGCCCGCTTCGACTTCGCGTTCGAACAAAGCCGCAGCCGCCGCACTGATCAGCAGAAGCAGGGTCGCCAGATCAAAAATCGTGGCAATCGCGATGTCCTTCGCCGAGGTGTGCCGCACGCGCCAGACGGAATTCGGTCCCCAGCGCATCCGGTGCTTCCTGACCCTGCCCTCATCCAGACCCCGGTTGTGTTGGGTGCCGAGCAGTTTCAGGACTTTTTCTTTTTCGAGGAGATGCCAGTCATTTCTGTTCTTCATAAAGCCCCCGAAATGATTTGGTATTGATCATTACGTTCTCACAACGATGCCGCCGTCCTCTGCATCAACGGTCACGGATTCCAGACTGCCGCGCGATGCGATGAGAGCTTCCGCGAGCTTGTCTTCGATTTCCACCTGAATGTAGCGGCGCATGTTGCGGGCACCGAACTTCTGGGAATAGGACTTTTCGGCAACGGTATCGCGGCAGGCGTCGGTGAAGGTCACACAAATGCCCTTCTTCTCAAGCACCGAGCCGAGATCGGACAGCATCAGGGACGCGATGTGTCTGAAGTTGTCCTTTGTGAGGGAGTTGAACGTGATAATCTCGTCCACGCGGTTGATAAACTCCGGACGGAGGAATTCTTCGAGCGCCTTGCGTGTCTTGTCCTCTGCAATTTCAGCCGCAGATTCCGCAAAACCGGCTCTCGCCTGTGCGTAGGTGCTGCCGGCATTGGTCGTCATGACGATGATCGTGTTGGTGAAGTCGACCTGCTTGCCGTGGGAGTCGGTGATGATGCCGTCGTCGAGAATCTGCAGAAGAATGTTCATCACATCCGGATGCGCCTTCTCGATCTCGTCAAAGAGCACGACGGAATAGGGACGCCGTCTGATTTTCTCGGTCAGCTGTCCCGCGTCATCGTAACCGACGTATCCGGGCGGAGAACCCACGATCCGGGATACCGAGAACTTGTCCATGAACTCGGACATGTCAAGACGGATGAGGCTGTCGGGTGCCGAGAACAGATCGTTTGCGAGAACCTTGACCAGCTCCGTCTTGCCCACGCCGGTGGGACCCGCGAAAATGAACGACACAGGCTTGCGCTTGTAGGTCACGCCGGTTCTGGATCTTCTCACCGCACGGGAAACCGCATTGACTGCCGCATCCTGACCGATGATTCTCGCGCGGAGTCTCTCGTCCAGCTTCTCGAGCTTTTCGTATTCGCTCTCCGCGATGTTGGACGCGGGAATTCCCGTCCAGATTTCGATGACGTCCGCGAGGTCGGATTCCTTCATCCGCACATTGCCGCAGATGCGGTTGAGCTCGTCCAGGCGGTTCTCGATGCGCATTTCTTCCGCGCGGAGCTCTGCCAGACGGGCGTATTTTTCTTCAAGAACGGAGGAATCTCCCTGCTGTGCGCCGGTGTTGATCTCGGCTTCCAGATCGGTGCGCTCCTTCTCGACGGCGATTTTGCGGTCAGCCAGCTCGTGACGTTCGCCGATCTCAGGCGTATGCACCGCGATATGAGCCGCCGCTTCATCGATGAGGTCAATCGCCTTGTCGGGAAGATACCGGTCAGTGATGTACCGCTCGGAGAGGGATGCCGCAGATTCCAAAAGGGCAGGTGCAATCTTCACGCCGTGGTAGTCTTCGTAATATCCCTTGATGCCCGCGAGAATTTCCACCGTATCCGCCACGGACGGTTCGTTGACCATCACGGGCTGGAAACGGCGTTCGAGCGCGGTGTCTTTTTCGATATATTTCCGGTATTCGGTCAGGGTCGTTGCGCCGATGATCTG
>JAFTPW010000008.1:0-3816 GCA_017463075.1 Clostridia bacterium | reverse complement strand
GTGGCATCGTCGGTGCGACCGGCTGTATGCGCTGTTCACCCGTTATCCTGCCGGAAAACGTGCGGAAATCGCGGCGATGCATCCGGAGTTGTACCTCTACGGTGCGGATGACGGCGGATTCTGCTTTGAAGATGCGGACGGCGCGCTGTGGATTGACCGATGCGGTGTTCTCTGCCGCGAATCCGGTGGAGAAGCCTCCGCGGGCATGGCTCGGCGTCATTTCAGCCGGGATTTCAGCCGATCCCACGACCTTCCGCTGCGCTGATTTCGGATAAAATTACATAAAACACAAAAAATCCCTTGCGAATGCCGGTGATTTGTGGTAGAATACCATAAAATAACGGTGTTTGCAGGGGATTTTTATCTGCGCGGGATCGCCGGATTTCCCGACTGCAAGTGCGCCGTGTCTGCCAACGGGGACTTCCCCGGGAGGGATTTTCTATGATTAAACGAATGCTGCTGCTCGCAAAGCCGTGGTGGGGCTCGTTATGCCTTACCGTTGTCGCGCTGATTGCGTCGTCCGTGCTCAGTCTTGTAACACCGGAGGCGGTACGTCAGCTCACTGCCCTGCTCTCGACGCCCGAGAAACTGACCACCGACACGATTCTTCTCTACGTCGGCATCATGGTCGGCGCGTATCTTCTCCGGGGCGGATTCCGGTTCCTCGCCATGTGGCTGTCCCATGTCGGCGCGTGGAATTTCGTCGGACACCTGACCGGGATGTGCTACGACAAGCTCGAAACGCTCTCGATGCGCTACTACTCCGACAAGCAGACCGGGCAGATCATGTCGCGGATGATTAACGATACCCGCCAGATGGAGGTGCTGATCGCGCATTCCGTTCCCGATATGGCGACAAATGTCATGGTGATTGTGGGTGTGTGCATCATGATTTTCCGGATCAATCCTCTGCTCGCGCTGTACACGATGATCCCGGTGCCGTTCATCATCCTTCTCTCGCGGATTTTCATCACCAAGGTCGCACCGCTCTTCAAGATCAATCAGGAAGTGCTCGCGGGACTCAACGGACGTACTCAGGACAATCTCTCCGGCATGAAGGAAATCCAGGCGTTCGGCAAGGAGAGAAGCGAATCCGTCAAGATGAAGGATTACTGCAAGCACTACTCCTACGTCAACATCCGCGCGAATTTCTACAACGCGATTTACCACCCGTCCGTGGAATTCATGACCTCCATCGGCACGGTAATCGTCATGGGTGTGGGCGGCGTTCTTGCCATGAAAGGCTCGATGACCACCGCTGATATCGTGGGATTTTTCATGTATCTCTCCCTGTTCTACACACCGCTGTCCGCTCTTGCACGTCTCGCCGAGGACATTCAGGTGTCCGGTGCCTGTGCGGAGCGGGTTCTCGAGCTTCTTGACACGGAAAGCGAAATTCAGGAATCCGACGACGCCGTGGACATTCCGAAGGGTGAGGGAGATGTGGAATTCAAAAACGTCACGTTCGGCTACTCGGAGGAAACGAAGGTTCTCGACGACATTTCGTTCCGCGCCAAACCCGGTCAGATGATCGCCCTCGTCGGTGCAACAGGCGTCGGCAAAACCACAATCGTCTCCCTGCTCGAGCGGTTCTATGATCCGCAGGCGGGCAAAATCCTCATCGACGGACACGACACGAAGCACATCACGCTCTCTTCCCTGCGCGACAACATTTCCATCGTTCTGCAGGACGTGTTCCTCTTCAACGGCACCGTGTTCGACAACATCGCATACGGCGTGGACGGTGCATCGGAAGAGGACGTTTACGAAGCGGCGCGGATTGCGTGTGCGGACGGATTCATCCGGGAAATGCCCGAGGGTTACGCGACCATGATCGGTGAACGCGGCGTGCGTCTCTCCGGCGGTCAGAAACAGCGGATTGCCATTGCGCGTGCCGTACTGCGGAAGACGCCGATCCTCATCCTCGACGAAGCGACCTCTGCCGTTGACAACGAGACGGAGGCGCAGATCCAGCAGGCGATCGAAAACCTCATGGGTCACCAGACGATCATCGTCATCGCGCACCGCCTGACCACAATCATGAAGGCGGACAGCATCATTGTGCTCAAGGACGGAAAGATCGCGGAACAGGGCTCTCACGCGCAGCTTCTTGTGTCCGGCGGAATCTACCACGACATGTGTAGTGTAAATCAGACAAAAATCGGGGTATAAACAGAAAAAACGTGTATCCTCTCCCGGGAAGATACACGTTTTCTTATTTACAGCATTTTGATCAGATCGGGGATGCACTGCTCGAATTTCACGCCGTACCAGTGCTTTTCGTCGCCCATGGTTGCCTTGATGCAATTGCAGGTGTTTTCCACGGCGATTTTCATGGATTCGTAAAGGGTCTTGCCGCGGAGCATTGCCGCAAACATCGTGGACGAGAAGACGTCGCCGGTTCCGTGGCAGGAGAGCGGCAGATGCGGTGCGAAATACTCAGTGTACTCGCCGGTTTCGCTGTTGTAGCCGACCACGCCCTGCTGCTCGTCATCGTAGCGGACACCGGTGACAGCGGCAGTTTTCGCGCCGAGTCCGGTCAGACGCTTGAGAAGCTCTCTGATGTACGCTTCGTCATATTCGCTGGGGCGTCTGAACTCTTCGCCGAGCATGAATGCGGCTTCGGTGAGGTTCGGCACGATGATATCGGCTTTTGCGCAGAGGTGCTTCATGGCATGCACGATTTTTTCGTCAAATCCGGCATAGAGAACGCCGTTATCCGCCATGACGGGGTCAACAAACACGAGCGGCGGCTTGAATGCATCGACGAAATCCTCGATCATTTTTGCCTGTTCGGGGGAACCGAGGTAGCCGGTATAGACGCCGTCGAACGCGAGACCTTCCCTTTTCCAGTGCTCACAGACGGCGGGAATATCGTCGGCGAGATCGCGGAACGTCCAGCCCTTGAATCCGCCGGTATGGGTGGAGAGAACAGCGGTGGGAATGATTGCGCACTCAACGCCCATTGCGGAAATGACGGGCAGTGCGACGGTGATGGAACATTTGCCGAAGCAGGAAATGTCCTGAATGGTTACGGCTCTTTTCATGGTTTCCTCCGTGGGATTTCTAAAACTTCTTCGTTGCTTTTTCATTATACACCGTCACGGAACCACTGTCAAGCAGAATTGTGCACAACTTGAATACATTTGCCGGACGGATTTTTGGAAACAATATCGGAACAAAAAACAGACACCGGAATGAACCGATGTCTGCTTTTGGTTATTGAACTGATGGAACCGAAGTTATGAGACTGAAGTGGAGAAATTACTTGATTTCTACTTCTGCACCGGTAGCGGTGATCTTTGCCTTCATAGCTTCTGCGTCTTCCTTGGAGAGACCTTCCTTGATGGTCTTGGGAGCGCCTTCTACGAGTTCCTTAGCTTCCTTGAGGCCGAGGCCGGTGATTTCGCGGATAACCTTGATAACGTCGAGCTTCTTAGCACCGAAGTTGGTGAGAACTACGTCGAATTCGGTCTTTTCTTCTGCTGCGGGAGCTGCTGCGCCTGCTGCACCTGCTACTGCTACGGGAGCTGCTGCGGATACGCCGAATTCTTCTTCAACTGCCTTTACCAGGTCAGCAAGTTCGAGAATAGTAAGAGACTTGATGGTTTCAAGAATCTGGAGAGACTTTTCAGATGCCATTTTAATTTTCCTCCGTAATATATAAGTTAGTTTTTTATAAATTTATTTTGACCTTATGCGGTCAGCCTGTCATTTGACAGATTATTCTGCTGCGGGAGCTTCTGCGTCCTTGTCGACGACTGCCTGAAGAACGTATGCGAACTTGTAAAGCGGGCTCTGCATGGAACCGAGAAG
>JAFTPW010000087.1:0-6021 GCA_017463075.1 Clostridia bacterium | reverse complement strand
TGGACTTCTGCGTGAACGTACTCGGCATGCCCGGCAACGAATAATCCCAACTGAATCCGATCCCGCAGTTATGGAGAAAAATTCCGTGACTGCGGGATTTTTTTATTTCCGGAATCCGATGCCGTCGATGCAGACCGGGCTTTGTGCGGGATGGGCGCGCAGGAATTCCTCCATGGTGTACAGACGCTTCTTCTCGCCGGAGTTGTCAAAGTAGAGGTCATACACCGGTGAGCCGTCGTCGAGGATTGTGAAATACAGGGCACCGCCCGTCGGATCTGCTCCCATGAGTGCAGCCTCGAGCGCATCCCGGGTCAGACGGAGCGTTTTTTCGTCCGGGGCATGGGATTCCGTGAAGCAGCCGTCACCGAAATTCGCAGTCACGGATGCGGCGGTATCCGGGAAGCGGTCGTCGTCCATGCGGCTGAGAATCACCGAGCAGATCCCGACGCGCCCGCCGAATCCGACCTCCGGGTACGACGACGCCACGGCGGTGATGAGGAATTCCCGGTCCCGTTCCGTGAGTTCCGCGGCATGTGCGGGTACGGCGAGGCTGAACATCAGAAGAATCAAAACAAAAAATCGGCGCATGATAAACTCCGTGAAAAAATAGATTGAAGTTTTTAATATCATGCCCCGGATGACGAAAAAACAGCCCCTGACGGGAGAAAATCCGCGTCATGGAGCTGTGATTTTTCTGGAATTTTCGGAAAATTACTTGATGATTTCGCCGTAGCATTCGCCGAAAGCGCAGGCTGCGTTGGATTCATCGGTGTCGATGTGCATAGCAGCAGCGAACTTGGGGCTTACGCGGACAACAACATCGCCGAGAACGAGGCTTCTGCCGTCGGAGTCGATCTTTACGGAAACGATTTCCTTGTCAGCAACGCCTGCTGCTTCAGCGTCAGCGGGAGTGAAGTGGATGTGACGCTTTGCTGCGATAACGCCTTCGCTGATTTCAACTTCACCAGTGGGGCCGACCAGCTTACATGCGCCGGAACCAGCAACATCGCCGGATTCGCGAACGGGAGCGTTTACGCCGAGGGTACGGGCGTCGGTGAGGGAGATTTCAACCTGAGTAGCGGGACGTGCGGGGCCGAGGATGATAACGTTGGGAATGGACTTCTTGGGGCCAACAACGGTAACGCGTTCTTCGCATGCGAACTGACCGGGCTGGGAGAGGTCCTTCTTATGAGTGAGGGTCGCGCCTTCGCCGAAGAGGATCTTGATATGTTCTTCGGAGAGATGTACGTGACGTGCGCTGGTTTCAACTAATACTTTTGCCATTGGTGTGTACCTCCAATATGATAATTTTCATCTTAATTATAGCACCGATGCGGTGGGATTGTCAAGGAGTTTCGCTGTCAATCTCCGCGTTCATCAGGTGTTCTTCATGATAACGGAGCCGACGCATTCGCTGACGTGTTCGCAGGCATCGGCGCAGGCTTCAAGGCACTCGAAGATTTCACGCAGGGAGATCGTGGTCAGCACGTCTGCGGGATTGGTATTCAGCTCCCGCATGGACTTGAGATACAGTCTGTCGCATTCTTCTTCCACGTCGTTGAGCTTGATGATGTAATCGCGGATCTTCTTGGATCGCTTGAAGTTTTCGAATTCCGCCATCAGGTCGCACAGGAGCTCGCAGGATCTGACGAGATTCTTCGCAAATTCCACCATGGAGGGAATCACGGACGGGATGTTGTAGATGTAGAACTTCTGCATGACTTCTTCCAGCTCGTCGGTGACCTGATCGAGGTTCTGGCTCAGCATGTCCAGGTCCTCGCGGTCAACGGGAGTCACGAACGCCTTTGCGAGAGCTTCGTTCATCTCATGCTTCTTCATGTCCGCGTTGTGCTCGATCTTATGCATTTCCACGAGCATGACTTCGATGCTCTTCGGATCATAGTTTTCCAGACAGCTTACCAGATAGGACGCGGCCTTCTTGGAAAGCTCCGCGCATGCCACAAAATTATCAAAATAGAATTTATCGCCCTTAGCCATTTTCAATCATCCTTTCGATCAGGTAAAGATAAACATAAACAGTTTGGTCATGATGAAGCCGACGAGGCCACATCCGGGGAAGGTGAGTACCCATGTGAGCACCATTTCCTTGACGACGCCGAAGTTGATGGCGGAAACACGCTTCACTGCGCCGACGCCCATGATGGAAGTCGTTTTTGCGTGTGTGGTGGATACGGGAAGGCTGAATACCGAGCAGAACAGGAGGGAAATCGCCGCCGCAATATCCGCGGAGAAGCCCTGATACTTTTCCAGCTTGACCATATCCATACCAACGGATTTGATGATTTTCTTGCCGCCCATTGCCGTACCCGCAGCCATAACCACGGAGCATACGACCATGAGCCAGATGGGGATGTGGATATCGGAGGGAAGTGCCTGACCCTGGGACATATAGACGCAGAGCAGGATAACGCCCATGAATTTCTGACCGTCCTGTGCGCCGTGCATGAATGCCATGGAAGCCGCACCTACGATCTGCGCGCCGCGGAAGAAGGGTTCGGTTTTCGGTCGGTTTGCCTTTTGGAAGAGGAGGGTTACGATCTTGCAGACGAGCCAGCCGAGACCGAAGCCGAGCGTGACGGAGATGCCGATACCGTAGATGACCTTGACCCATTCGGCACCGTTTACGCCGTTCAGGCTGCCGTGGAGCGCAATGGCACTGCCGGTCAGACCTGCGATGAGGGCGTGGCTTTCACTGGTGGGAATACCGAACACCCACGCGAGGGTAGCCCAGAGAACGATAGCGAACAGCGCCGCGCTCAGAGCGATGATTGCCTGATCGGGGTCGTCGCCGAAGTCCACCATTTTCGTAATGGTTTCCGCAACTGCGGCATTGACAAGCGTCATTACGAACACGCCGAGGAAATTGAACACTGCTGCCATCAGAATTGCGGCTCTCGGCGGCATGCATCGTGTCACAACGCAGGTTGCGATTGCGTTCGGTGCATCGGTCCAGCCGTTTACCAGAATCACGCCGAGCGTCATCGTAACCGCGATGAAGAGAAGCGGATTCGCCGTCATCTGATGCCAAAAATCCAGAATGGAATCCATAAATGACCGTCCTTATTCAGTTTATTGTATTCTGCTCCGGCTGTCAGTACCGATAACCGGAACGCATATTACCATTTTAACACATTATTGGATGTTATGCAACAGGAAATTGCGGGAATGGAGAGCCCAAAAATCATTTCGATAAGATGGTATCGATAATTTCGGCGATATCGGCGTAGGTATGTTCGGCGGCGTCCTTGATTTCCTGCCGTGCATTTTCGACGGCGCATCCATGGAAGCGGGAGATCATGGCGATATCGTTCATTTCGTCGCCGGCGCAGTAGATATTCTCCGTGGGAACGCCCATGGCAGCGGCATACCGTGCGACGCCTTCACCCTTATCGATACCGCGGGGCGGGAAATCGACAGCGGAGCCGTTCTGGAGTGCGGTGACGATATGACCGAAGCGTTCATTGACGCGGGCGGCACATTCAGCGGCTCTTTCGGAAGTGGTGCATCCGGTATTGAGCATGCTGAAGGAAGGGATAGCGAAGGAATACTCCATGGGCAGGCAGGAGCGTCCGCCGTTGGGATGATGGGGATGGAAGGTATAGTGGGTTTTATAGACAGAGCATCCGAGCCAGCTGTCGTAGTCGCGCATCATTTCCGCAATCTCGTAGATGATGTTCTCGTCATTGGGAGCGCGGTAATCCGCCGTGACGATGCCATTGGTATTGATCGTCATCCCGCCGTTGAAGGGCAGAATGAAGTCAAACTCGGTACCGTTGTCAACGAGGGTATTATACATATAATAGTCCCGCCCGGTGACAACGCCGAACAGGTTCCCGGCTTCCCGGAATCTGCGGATGGCATCCTTATTCCGCTGGGACACACCGCCCCGGCTCAGGGTACCGTCATAGTCTGTTGCTAAGATGTACATAGTGATTTTGTTCTCCTGTGATTTGGGGGATAAGGGGGACGCGGCTTTTTTGGAAAAAAGCCTGGCAAAAAACTTTCGACTGACGATGTTTGGGTTCACTACGGGGAGTGCATGGATATGATTTCGTCAGCTTCAGGGGGATTTTTTATGACGACGTGCAGTTTTTGTTTATAGATAGCTTTCTACGGATGTGTGTGCAGACTGTACTTGAGGGTGCATAGCCATCGGATGCGTACCAATGTATCAGAAGAGCGTTCGCGAGTTCGCAGGGACCGCCGAGACCCTGCTCACAGTAGCCGTGACGCGATCAGGCGATTTTGTTACTTCAATTGTTTCTGATCCGGGCTCACGCGCGCCGGAGAGGACAACGTCAAATCACGGTAGGGGAGGGGCTTGCTCCTCCCGCCGAAAAATTCCAGCCGAACCTGCATTTCGCATACCGCACATCCGCCCTATTCATTCTGCATTACCGAATCATCCGTACGGTACCGTCGCTGGATTTCGCGAGGCGTGCGACTTCGGCGGCAGTTGCGATCAGGGCGTCACCGTGGATGGAATGCTTGAGTGCATTTGCCGCGGACGCGAATTCGATGGTATCCTGCGCGTTCATGCCCTGTTTTGTGCAGTAAATCAGCCCGGCAGAGAGCGCGTCACCACCGCCGACACGGTCAACGATATGCACGCGGTACTCCTTCGACTTCACGAATTCACCGGTGCGGCTGTCGTACATCACGGCGGATACGGTATTGTCGTCGGACGAATGGCTCTGTCTAAGGGTCAGGACAACGCGGCCGATTTCGTAGGTTTCAGCGAGTTTTTCTGCGATATCGCGGAGCTTGTCGTCCCCTGTGAGATCGGATTTCACGCCCAGCAGCAGATCGGCATGTTCCTCATTCGCGACGAGGGTATCAAGTCCCCGGATGAGTTTCTGCATGGTCGGACCGGCTTCTTCGGGAGTCCACAGGGTCGGGCGGTAATTGATGTCGCAGAACACGGGAATCTTTTTCTCCCGGCAGACGGCGAGTGCATCCGCGGTGATCCCGGGTAGGGTTTCGCCGATTGCGGGAGTGATTCCGGTGAAGAAAAACGCATCGGTGCCGTCGAGGATACGTTTCCAGTCGAAATCCGCCGGCTGAGCCTCGGAAATCGCGGAGCCTTTGCGGTCATAAATGACCTTCGACGGACGGAGAGACGCGCCTTTTTCGAGGAAGAACACGCCCATACGCTTCCCGCCGCGCACAACCTTCGAGACATCCATCCCGAAGGAGCGCATCCACGAGAGACAGGCGTCCGCGATTTCGTTTTCGGGCATTTTGGACACCCAGCGGACATTTTCGCCGAAATTGGCAAGTGCGATGCCGACGTTTGATTCCGCACCGCCGAAGACGATATCGAACGACTGCGCCTGTGCGATCCGGTACGCACCGGGAGGAGACAGCCGCAGCATGGTTTCACCGAAGCAGGTAATCATATAAAGCTCCTTTACTTTTTCAGACCGAACTTCACGAACGCGTACCGGTCGGTATAACCGCGGCATTCCCGGCCGTTCCATTCCTTTTCAAAGGAGAAGGTACCCGGGCCGACGCCGTAGGGTTCGGGATCGTGACGGTGGTGGGGACCCATCGCGTTGCGCATCGAGTTGCACATGGTCACGGCGATCTCGTTCCTGCCTTCCTTGAGCAGTCCGCCGAGATTGAGCGTGCGGTTCCACATGATCTTGCCCGCCGGTGTGCCGTTGACGGAGACTTCCGCTGCTGCAAAGCGTCCGGTGAGCGCGAGGGTCGTGGGCTTGCCTTCCTGATAGTCATAATCGAACGCGGTCGCGAGTTTTCCGCCGTAGAAGGGGAATCCGCCGCGGACAACATCCTGTGCGGGAACGACATCCGGCTGAGCGACAAGGCTGAACGTGCCGTCGTAGAGGGTGGAGTATCTCGGGCCATCCGTGAAGACGCCATTGCACCGCACCGCGAAGTCGCCGACGAGGTACATGGGTTCGATTTCCACGTCAAAGACGAGGCAGTTGCGGAGGGATTCGGACACGCCGCTGTACAGGACGTAGTAGACGTAATCCC
>JAFTPW010000086.1:0-6511 GCA_017463075.1 Clostridia bacterium | reverse complement strand
TTGTATAGCTTCCTCGGCTGCTCACTCTGGGAAGGGATTGTATTATAACATAGATTCCTTGATTGTCTACACTTTCTTCGACAGGAAATCCCACGCTTCGTCCCTGCCAGTAATTTTATCTTCCCGCCGCAGGTGTCCGGTTCAGCGGATGTCCGCGCAGTTGTCGATGTCGTCGCCGAGTCCGTCACGGTCGAAGCCGCGGATGTTGTCAAGCGTCAGATTCGTGACGGCGCCTGCGAGACGGAGAACCTTTTCCGCGCGGGAGTACACGTTGCGGATGGTGATGTTGAACGTCTCGTCGGCTGTGGAATGCCGGGTGCCGTAGAGGTGATTGTCGCCAAGGCGCACGCCGGTTCCGCCGCGGTCCATGTGCTCCGATCCGAGCGAGGTATCAATCATGCCGTCGATGAGGATATTGTACAATTTTATCCCGCTCTGGTTCAGGAGACGGATGTTGGCGCAATACGCAGACGAGCGGACGTCGCGGATGGTCACGTTGCAGATATCCGTAGGCATGCCGTCAACTGCGTACTGCTTTTCCATCGAGCCCCACAGCCCGGTCAGCGCGATGGTATCGTCCTCGGTGAATCCGGTGATATTTTCGATCAGAATATCCCGGCATCCCGCGCGAAGATCGATTCCGTCGGAATTTTTGATCTTCACGCCGGCGTAATTGCTCTTTTTCAGACCGCGATGGCTGTTTCCGGCCTCGTCAATCCACGTGTCATCGGAGCAGAAGTCGAGATCGCGCAGAACTCCGCGGCGGCAGAAGAGGAAATTCAGTGCCCACCAGCGCTGGTTCCGCACGTGCAGTCCCGTGATTCTGAAATTCTCCACATTCACAAACAGAAGAATATTGTTCACTGAAATATGCGGATTTCCGTCTTTGAGCGAGGTCTTCTCGGACAGTCCGTTGTAAGTTCCGCCGTCGAGAATGACGCGTCCGCTGCCCTCGATCACGATATCCCGGTCGCACTTTCCCGTCCCTGCGGATTCGTTGCGGAACATGTTGCAGAATGTGCCGTCCGCCATGGTGAGGTGACAGTCGCGCAGTCTGAGGGTGAAATCGGACGGGATGAGAACGGTATCCTCCATTTCCCAGTCCCCCGTCACCGTGCAGGCGCGCGTTCCCACAGCGATGGCGGCATTGATGAGCTGACGGATATGCTCAGCACCTTTTTTCTGCATCATAACGCCTCCTTATGCATCCAGACGTACGCCGCGCATCATGAGATGGGCACGGAGCGCGTCGGTGTCGATGGTTTCGTTCGTTGTACCCGTGTCACACATGATCTTTGCCGCCGCACCTGCCGCCTGTCCCATTGCCATACAGATCCGCATGACGCGGTAGGACGAGTGCGCCATATGCGTTCCCGAGATGCACCGTCCGGCGGTAATGAGGTTTTCGCATCCGAGCGGGCTCATGCATGCGAACGGGATATCGTACGGCGGCGGGCTGATCGGGCATCCTTCCCTGTCCTCGCTCTGTCCGGGGCCGTCGGGATTGTGAATATCGAAGCAGAAGCCTGCCTGATGCACCACGGTGTCCGGGTAGGTCTTTTGGTCAAGCATATCCTGTCCGGTGAGCATGTACCGTCCCGTGATCCGTCTCGATTCCCGCACGCCGACCGTGGATGCACTGCCTCTTACGCTGATATTTTCAAATCCGGGAATGTTGTTTCTGAGAAATGCCACGACCTGACCGATCTGACGGCGCAGTGCGTTCTCTGCTTTTGCCATATCGATCGGGTCGAGCGGGTCGATGTAGTTTTCCTGCGTCGCGTTGACCATGCGCTCGGTGGGATTCCCGGTCTGATACAGGCGCACAATGTTCACGTTCTCCGGCAGTTCCCCGGACACGCACGCCCTGTGGCACAAGTCAAGGTACTCCCGTCCGTCGCCGAGGTCGGTGTAATGTTCCTCGTGACAGCACAGCAGCTTCTGTTCCGGATCCACGCCGTCGATGACGAACATGAGGGACACCGGCTGCAGGAGCTTGTCACTTCCCCGTCCTCTTTCCCACGGGCATCCGCACAGCACCGCAAGGTCCCCATCACCTGTCGCGTCAATGAACAGATCCGCCGCAAACTCGAGCTGTCCGAATTTTCCGTGGGTCGAGACGGATTTCAGGTGTTCTCCGTCCATGTCCGCACCCGTCACAACGGTCTGGAGGAATACATCCACGCCGGCGTCCTCGAGCATCGCGGTCAGCTCAATCTTCGCTTTCTCGAAATCGGGTACCAGTCCCACCGCCGGGCAGATGCGCGCTTCAATTTCCTCCGCAATCGTTCCCGCACAGACGCCGCCGAGAAGCGGACCGACATATCCCACGGTGAGATTGCCGCCGACGCATCCGTAGCGTTCGATCACTGCCACTTTTGCACCGCTCCGCGCGGCTTCAACGGCAGCTGAAATTCCCGCAGGACCCGCACCGGCTACCACTACATCGTACTTGTACATGTCTTCCTCCTTACTGAATCGTCAGCGCACCGAAATACGCGCCGGCTTCGTTCTTTATGATCGCGCTGTCGTTTTTATCACCTTCGGTCAGAATCTTTCCGCAGAAGTCCATGTTTTCAATCGTAATGCCGCCAATCGAGCCGCCGTCCGCGGAGAAATGCATCCGGTACGCATACACGCCCCTGTTCACGGAATGCACGGTGATGTTCCGGAACGTGATGTTTTCAAGCACCGCACCCGCGCCCTGCACCTGATTGTTGATGACGTTCGGCGAGATGACGTGGTAAATCTCAATATTTTCAAAAGTCACGTCGCCCCAGCGGGTATCCGCATTCGTTCCGAGCAGGCAGTCGAGGGCGGTGTTTCTGTCCGTCCATGTCGGCTGAGCGAATCCGACGGCGTTGTTCCGGAAGACCATGTTCTTCATTTCGCAGGACGATTCCCATGTCAGGCAGTAGCCCGCGCCCTTGTCCGTCCACAGATCGTTGTATTCGTAGACGCAGTTCTCGCCGACAGCCTTGCCCCACCATCCGGTGCCTTTGAATTCGATCGCGTCGTCCCCGGTGCGCACGAAATTGTACCGTCCCGCGCTGTTCCGGCATTCGGACATCATGATGCCGTCGGAGTATGTGCGGTAGCTGAGCAGGAGATTGCGTTCCGCCGTGACGTTGTCGCAGTTGTAGAAGCACATCGACCACGTATTCGCGTTGATGATTGTCAGCCCTTCCACGGAAACGTTTTTGCTCCGTCCCGCGTTGAAGACATGCTTGTATTTGCCGTCTCCGCCGAGCACTTTGCCGCAGTCGAGAAGTCCGCGCGAGATGATCTTCACGTTTTCCGCGTCGTCCGCGTGGATTGCCGTGATGCGGTTCTGGTTTCCGGCGGCGTCAACTCTGTCCGTGACCTGAAGATACGCGCCGCGCTCGACGTAGAGAATGCTGTTCGACGGTACGCCGATGGAGGAAATTTCATGCAGACCCGCCTTCATGACGTAAACCGTGTTCGGACGGGTGAATTCCAGCTCCGCGTCGCCATGGTATCCGGGCTCGATTTCCCTGACCTTCCAGCCATCGGGTACTTCCAGCGGCACTTCCTCCGTGACCATGAGCGTCAGCGGTGCCAGCGTCGGACTTGTGACCGCATCATCCGCATCCTCCGCGAAAGTGAAGGTATAGGAGCCTGTCGCTGTGATCTTCGCCGTCATGGTTTTGTCCGCCATTTCCGCAGTTACACCGCGGCTCAGGGGCAGAACGACGCATTTTTCCGCGTTTTTGTCCACGGTGAGGGTCACGTCAAGCGAAAACTCCGTCACGCCGGATTTGACGTCAATCCACGCAAAGGAATGCGAACCCTTGCCGCACCGCGCCGTGTACACGGGAACCTCCACGCCGTCGATGGTCAGGGTATGCCACGGGCTGACGATCACGGCGTTTTCCGTAGGCATGTCGTTGTTGCCGCCGTCGGCTGTGAACACCTGTCTCTGCCATCTGCGCACGCTTCCCGCTTCCGTTTTGTCTTCCGTCACCACCGCCGCATTGTCGTACACGGTGGGAATGATGATGCTTTCCGCTGTCATTTCGTCCTCCTGTATGGGTTCAGCTGTTTTCTCGGGTTCGTTCGTTTCCGCCGCAGTTTCCGGGACGGTTTCTGCCGTGCATCCGATGAGTATCAGAGCCGCAAGGGAGCACGCCAGCAGTTGTTTCAGCAATTTTTTCATACTCACACCTCAACGCGGCAGTACATGACGGATCTGCGCTTGTACGTGAAGGTGATGTGCAGCCCGCCGTCCTCATAAATCACCGCCGGATAGGAAAATTCGCCTTCCCCGTCCTGTTGGCGTGTTGCCAGATCCATTTCTTTCGCCCAAGTTTCGCCGTCGTCGTGTGAGAGATAGAGCGAGATCGGTGAACGCGCGCCCCAGTTGTCCCCGACGGGATTGCAGACGAGCGCGAGCGTGCCGTCATCCATCCGGGCAAGGTCAATTCCGCTGTTGTTGTTCGGCATCGACGTCGGGTACGGAGCTGACCATGTGCGTCCCAGATCCGCCGAATCGGTGCGGTAGATGTACCCAGACGCCGACCGGAGCAGGGCATGCACCCCGGTTTCACTCTCCCACAGCGTCGGCTGGATCAGCTTCACGCTGTCATCGTTGATGTAGTCCGTTCTCTCCCATGTGCCTCCGACGTCGGATGAACGGTCAAAGAACACGCGCCACGATGCACCGCCGGGCGTTTCGTGGGATGCTCCCGCAATCAGCACGCCGTCGGAGAGCAGAATCGGCTTGTTCTTCACGGGTCCGCGTCCGCCGGAGGTGTCACCCGGGATCAGCTCGCGTTCGTCCGACCAGATGCCGTTCTCCAGTGTGCGCACAAACGTCTGCCATCCCGCAATCTCCGCGCCGCGCTTGTACCAGAGCAGAACACGTTTTCCTTCCTTATATAGTACCGGATTCCAGCAGGCGATGTTTCCGCCGGGAGATACCATCCGCGCCTCACACCAGCCGTCACTTTTGCGCACCGCGTGCCAGATTTCCACGTCATCCGCTTTTTCGTGTGTCCCGCCGAACCATGCCGCGTGAATCTCTCCGTCAAGGCAGATCAGGGTTGAGGCATGGCACTGCGGTGTTTTTCCGCCGTCCACGGGGTAAATCAGTTCTTTCGTCAGAAGCCGCATAAAAAACCTCCGCTGTGTCCTGTGATTTTTGTTCATTATATCACAGAAAGTGCGGAGGTTGCAATGGGTTTTGGGGTATATTTTACTTAAATTTCATCTTCGCCGTACTTTTTCAGCAGCTCCCGGAACGACGCATCCTCACGCAGAGCGGCGAAGCGCGGGTTGTTCCGGTACCAGTCCCACACCATGTGCACCAGACTGCGGTTGACGTACCAGCCGTCCATGAAATTCTCCTTCACGCCGTCGGGAACCCCGGGAATCGCCGCATCAGAGCGCATCATTTCGTCAAATCTGCCGTAGTATTCCAGCGTCTTGCGCAGATATCCCGCCGAGGCACTGTAATTTCCTGCCCATGCATGGAATTTCGCGAGATCGCCGTACGCTTCCCCGATGAACTTCGTCATGGGCGTGTATCCCACCTCATCGAGAGCTGTTTCCAGCAGTCGGATGAGTTTTTCCGTCGCCGCAGTTTTCTCACCGATCGGTTTGTCTGTGTACCAGATCGCCTTGAGGATTTTGTTCACCGTGAAGCCCGCCAGCTCGAAGATATTCAGGTGAAGCTGACGGTGGAACTCCGGTGTGTCCTTCGCGAAGAGCTGTTCCGTGATCTGCGGACGTGCATCGTAGAACGACGGAAATTTTCTGAGGATTTCCAGTGCTTTTTCCGTATCCCCCGATGCCCGCGCCAGCTTTGCCTTGATGTTCAGCCCGCTCAGCCGCAGCTCGTCATCGGTACACTCCTCCAGAATCCGCGTCGATATGGATTCCAGTTCGTCCCGATGTGCAAGCAGATGCCCGGGATCGTTGTCCGCACTGCCGCCGGCGAGATTCCACATGTATGCCACCACAATCCGCCAGTGATTCGGAAAATCCCGATAGCCCTCCCGCAGAACCGCCGCCGCTTCGTCCCATCTGCATTCCGCATTCAGTCGATGGCAGTCGTCCAGAATCTGCTGTGCAAGCTGTTCGTTCTTTGCCGCATCCAGTCCCAGCAGTTCATCCGTCGTGACACCGAAGTAGGATGCCAGCGGAATGACCAGCGTGATATCGGGATAGGTTTCGCCCGTATCACATAGCTAAAGATATATTTCTCATATTACTCAATCTTCCCGATGAAGCGGTAGAAAATCTCAATCTCCTGTTCTTTCGTCCCGTCCTCACCCTTGACAGACTCATGAATCACAATCTTCTCAATCAGCGTATTCAGCAGTTCAGCCGTCAGCTCCGTAGGATGTGCGTACTGCTTGACAAGCTCAATCCACTTCGCGGCATCTTCTTCGGTTTGTCTGGTGATTTCAAGTTTAGTCCTGAGCATCTGAATCTTTTCTTCCAACTCCTGCTGTTCCGCCTGATACTTCTGCGACATCATGTTGAAGTT
>JAFTPW010000085.1:0-4432 GCA_017463075.1 Clostridia bacterium | reverse complement strand
TCCAAAATCTCCACGCAAACCAGCACATTCCGCAGATCATGGGCGCGATGCTTGAGTATGAAGCGTCCGGCAGCGAAAGCTATCACCGGATTGCGAAGTCCTTCTTCCGCCATGTGACGAATCACCACATGTACGCCATCGGCGGCGTCGGTCAGGGTGAATGCTTCCGCGATCCCGATGAACTGGCAGTCAACTTGAAGGAAGGCACCAACTGCGAAACCTGCGCGACGTACAATCTTCTCAAGCTGGCGCGGGAGCTGTATGCCTTCGATCCGGTGAACACCGCGTACATGGACTACTACGAACGCGGCATGCTCAACCACATCCTCGCGTCACAGAATCCGGACGGAAACGAGCACGAGACCAACGCCGTGACCTATATGCTTCCGATCGGACCGGGTGCGGAGAAGGAATATTCCAACGACTACTGGGCGTTCACCTGCTGTCACGGCACGGGCATGGAAAACCACGTGAAGTACCCGGACGCGCAGTATTTCGTCACCGGCGATACCCTGTACATCAACCAGTACATCCCGACCTCACTCGACTGCGACGGCATCTCTGTGGACTGCGGCGTCTCCTTCCCCGGCGGAAAAGGCACGATCCGTGTGTCCTGCGAACGCGAGATGACCGTGAAGCTGAGAATCCCGAAGTGGTGCGCGAAGAATCCGTTTGCATGCGAATCCCTGACGACGGCGGGACGGTATGCGGTGCTGAACTGCGCGCCCGGCGAAACTTACGGAATCGCGGCGGATTTTGACTATCCCGTGCGGATTGAACAGACACCCGACTGCAGTCCCTCCGGCGAGAAGCTCTCTGCCCTGATGTACGGCCCGTTTGTGATGGTGACATTCGATGAATCGAAGGAATACCTGCGGATTGATCCGTCAAAGATAGAAGTATCCGCGGACAGATTCGCGCTTACCGTGGACGGACGGGAGTTTGTGCCGATTTATACCGCGCACGGAAAGCCGTATCACACGTACTTTATCGCAGAAAAGCATTGACACCCGACCACGGCTGTGCTATCATACTATCAGCAAAACAACGGAAACGGAGACTATATCATGAACAATAAACTCATCGGCAATGCAGTCGTCGGTCAGTCCGGCGGTCCCACTGCTGCCATCAACGCAACTCTCGCAGGCGTCATTGAAGGCGCATTCGCTCATTCCGACGTGATTCCGAAGCTCTACGGCATGAGAAACGGCATCGAAGGCTTCATCGGCGAACGTCTCGCTGACCTGACCGCCCTCTTCTCCGATGAAAACGGCGCGCTCAACCGGAATCTGCTCCACGTTCTCACCGATACTCCCGCAGCCGCACTCGGTTCCTGCCGCAAGAAGCTCCCGAAGCCTGCGGACGATCCCGCTTTCTTTGAAAATCTCGTCGCGCTGTTCAAAAAGTACGACATCCGCTACTTCTTCTACATCGGCGGCAACGACTCCATGGACACCGTGGCAAAGCTGACCGAATATCTGAAAACCTCCGATTACGAAATGCGCGTGATGGGCGTTCCGAAGACAATCGACAACGACCTTGCGGGCACCGACCATACCCCCGGTTTCGGCTCCGCGGCGAAGTATATCGCGTCCACGATGCAGGAAATCGTCCGTGACTGCGCGGTTTACACGACCAAGGCGGTGACGATTGTTGAAATCATGGGACGTGACGCGGGCTGGCTGACGGCATCTGCTGGACTCGCAAATCTCGTGAACGGCAACGGCCCCGATTACCTCTACCTCCCCGAAGTTGCGTTCGATCTTGACGCCTTCTTCGCGGATATTGAAAAAGCATTCGAGAAGCATCCGAACATCGTCATCGGCGTTTCCGAAGGCATCCGGTTTGCGGACGGACGCTATGTCGGAGAAGGTGCACAGAGCGGCTCCACCGACGCGTTCGGTCACAAGTATCTCTCCGGCACGGGCAAGGAGCTGGAATACGCCGTCAAGGACAAGTTCGGCTGCAAGGTCCGCTCCATTGAGCTGAATCTGCCCCAGAGATGCGCGGCTCATCTGGCATCTGACACCGACCTCACCGAATCCCAGACCTGCGGCGGAACTGCCATGGATGCGGCTGTCTCCGGCAAGACCGGCTGCATGGTTGCGATGATCCGCGAAGACGGCGAAGAATACAGGCTCCGCTATGAAACCTCCGAAATCGCAAAGATTGCCAACGCGGTGCGCTCCGTTCCCCGTGAATTCATCAACGAAGCCGGAAACAACGTCACCGACGAATGCCTCAAGTGGATTCTCCCGCTGATTCAGGGGGAAGCGGACATCGTTTACGAAAACGGTCTCCCGGTGCATTTTGTGATTGCATAAACATCAAAGACAGTATGGCTGCGGCTGTGCTGTCTTTTTTTGCGGCATTATAAAATCCGGTTTGTATAACTCAAGCCGGATTTGAGAAACGGTAAAATTTACAGTTATTGACGGCATGCGGCGGATCGGGTATAATACAGTCAGGACGTGCGCACAGTCTGAATTTTTACCGACAAGGAGACACCGATGAAACTGATGATTTCCGAGAAAATCTACCGTTACCGCAAGGAAAAGGACATGACGCAGGAAGAGCTGGCGGCGGCATTGGACGTGACTCCGCAGGCTGTGTCGAACTGGGAGCGCGGCGGTTATCCCGACATCACCCTTCTGCCCGGACTGGCGAATCTCTTCGGCGTGACGATTGACGATCTGATGGGAAATGATGAGAGTGGAAAAGAGAAAGATTACAGACGGTATGATAAGATGAGACGGGAACTGGGCACAGCAAAAGAAAAACTGGAACTTGCCATGGAGTACCGCCGCAAATACCCGGCAGATTTATACTACATGTACCACATTGCAAACAACATTACCGATCTCATTCTGGAAGAACCGTCGGAAAACAGCCGGTATATGCCGCTAATGAATGAAGTCTGTGAAAAGATGATGGAGAATTACCGTTACCGCACTTTTGCCATCCATTTCATGACAATTCTGTGTGAAGACAGCGAATTGGATCATTGGCTGAGACTTACGGCTTCCGGACAGAAGAAACGTGAAAATCTGATATCCCGCTATATGAGACGGGATGATTCCGAAAATCAGCAGCGTCAGGAACAGCTTCAGATGATTGAGCGGCTTTCCGTCCTGTTTGACAGCACCTGTCCGGATCAGGCGGGACCGCTGAAAAAAGCTGCGCATCACCGGAGTCTGATTGCTCTGATGGACGGATTGAAGATTGAAGGAAAACTCCCTGACGGCTGGGTCCTGCATTATGCCTATAAAAAGCTGGTACTGTCAGCCTGTCTGTTCGGTGCCGGTGAAAATGACGAAGGCTGGCAGGTCTTTGAAGAAGCTATGGGATTATTCCGCCAGTGGTTTGTGGATTCACCTGCCGATGCCGTACTGGAACTGGATGGTGGAGGACTGTTCGGTGGATTGAAGGTATCGAAAAACTGGGACTTCTGTCTTGCACCAACGGCGGATCAGAGCGGCTGCCACACATACAAGCTGTATGAACACACCCGCTTATTCAACTATACACCCGATCGGCTCCGCGATTTTCTGAACAACCCGCGCTGGGCATGGTACAACTCCGCACGAAGCGACCCTCGCTACATTGCCGCTGTGGAGTGGGCGGATTCCCTCTCTAAAACCGAATAATCGAAAAAACAGGCGTACTCCTGCGGATTTCTCCACGGGAACACGCCTGTTTTCGTCATTCATTCCGCATTACTTGCAGTACTGTGCCATGTAGGCTTCCATCTTGTCGCGGATTTCATCGGTGAGAAGCACCTGACCGTCGATTTCACGGTTGTGCATATGTTCGATGATGTCGCGTACGGTAACGATGGAATGAACGGTGATGCCGAATTCTTCCTTGATGTCGTCGATTGCGGTCTTGCCGGATGCGCCGATTTCCATACGGTTTACGGAAATGATCATATCCTTGACTTCAACCTTTGCCGCGCCCATCAGCTTGGGAAGGGTTTCGCGGACTGCGGTGCCTGCGGTGATAACGTCTTCGACGATGAGAACGCGGTTGCCGTCAGCGAGAGGTGCGCCTACAAATACGCCGCCTTCGCCGTGGTCCTTGACTTCCTTGCGGTCGAAGCAGTAGGGTCTGTCAACGCCGTACTTGGAGTAAAGGGATGCAGCAGCGGTTACAGCAAGCGGGATACCCTTGTATGCGGGGCCGAACATAACGTCAAAGTCACCCTTGGTCGCATCCATGATGCATGCTGCATAGTATTCGCCGAGCTTGGAGAGCTGTGCGCCGGTTCTGTAATTGCCGGTGTTGATGAAGTAAGGGGACAGTCTGCCGCTCTTGGTCTTGAATTCACCGAAGCGAAGCACATTGGATCGCACCATGAATTCGATAAATTCCTTCTTGTAGTTTTCCATTTGTCTGGTTCTCCTTTATATTGAAAATTTTTGATAACGCAGTT
>JAFTPW010000084.1:0-3357 GCA_017463075.1 Clostridia bacterium | reverse complement strand
ATCGGATTCGGGAAAATCCATTCGGTTAATGCGTATTTTTTCTTGTTTGAAAATATTTCGGCGACACTCTGCGGCAGGATGATTTTTCTGTTCCCTTCAGTGGTTTTCGTCTCGCCGATATATAGTTTCCCGTGATCATACCGGATTGTCCGCTGTATATGAAGTGTTCCTGAAGATTCATCGAAGTCCTCCCACCGCAGTCCGCAGATTTCACCTCGCCGCATTCCCGTCATCAGCTCTGTGTAGAAGAAGTCGTGCCAGTAGGGATCATCCTGCAGAAAGTCCATCAGTTTTTCGATCTGTGCTTCTGTGAGCACGTTTTTCTCCCTGTAATTCTTTTTCGGAATCGTAGTTCCGTTCGTTGGATTCTGCGGAATCAAATTATCTCTTACCGTGTCTTCCATTGCTTCATGCAGAATCATGTACATCGACCGCACCATCGACTCCGACAGGCTTTGACCGTCTCGGATTCTGCCGTTTGATTTAACTGTGTTGTACATTTTCTGCACATCGGCAGTCGTGACCTGCGTAATTACCCTATCCCCGAGATGCGGTTTGATGTGATGATCAATATGATTCCGGTAACTGTGGACGGTGCTTGAACGGAGGACAGGCGTTTTGTATTCGTTCAGCCATTTGTCAAGCCACTCTCCCAGTGTCATGCGGCTGTTTTCGGTCAATTCCACACCGGTGTAGGTTCCTTTTAGCTGATTCAGTTTCGGAATCAATTCCTTCTGCGTTTTCGCAAGCACTGCTTTGTAGATCGGCTTGCCGTCTTCCTTGTGTCCGACGACGATGCGGCCTTCCCATCTGCCGTCTTCGCGTTTTCGAATCATTCCGTCGCCGTTCGGTCTGCGTTTTGTCATGAAATCACTCCCTTCTTTTTCAGTACAACACAATACCACACCCCGCCGGATATATCCAGCGGGGGCGGTATAAGTTATCAGAAAAGTTGCAATTCCATATTTCCTTCCGAATCACGACGTGGGGGTGTCTTTCCCTGCATATCCGAGAGAAGTTTTTTAAACGTATCGCTGATTTCCGCCGCTTCTGCATATGAAATCTTACCCGCAATGGCATCTTCCAGAGCCTGCATATATGCCGCCGCACTTCGCAGGAATTTCTTGCCGGGATAACATCCGTACCGCCGGATGTGCGGCAGAACTTCCTCGCAGATCCATCTTGTGAATTCTTCCGCAATTGGCAGGCGCGAATGAAAGATCATCCGGTAGAAATCACTCTCATTGATATATTTTTATGTACGCACTGTATGGCATCACTGCCGTCCGCTTTCTTTCCGGTAATTACCCACTCGTCTATGGTAATCGTATCACAAACGCAGTGCCGGCGGATGGCATCCCGCGGATTCCGGTAGCCGAGGATCATCGCCGTTTCGATTGCGGGAACGTACAGCGTGCCGTCCCGTTCGATTGTATTCAGATTGCCAAGCGAGGTGTCCTCGAATGCCTCGAGCATGGAACATTCAACTGTCGGTAAGTTTTTCATAGCTCATACCCCCACGTCGTGTTTTTGAATTTTTAGTTTAATACATGGACATTACGCCGCGCTTCTTCTGCTCGATCTCCCGTTTGAGCTTGGAATCCACACCGGTGCAGTGTATACGCTGACAGTCGGTTCTCTCTTCAATGATACGAGATGCGTTGTACACCATCTGCACCACACATGATGCGAGATATGCGTTACGTCCCTGTTCGATTGCTTCCACTGCCTTGACTGCAGGCTCAAACTTACCATCTGCTGCTTCTTTCAGATGATGCAGTCCGCGCGCTCTGTCGTTCAGTTTGTAGTAATACAGCAGTCCCAGCCGAGTCTGACACCGCCAGTCCCGCTCTGCGGATGTTTCCAGATACCGCAGGGCTTCGGCTGTTTTTCCATCGTCAAGCAGGAGTTTACCGAGCAGATACATGCTTTGTGCGTTGTCCTTGTCGGCGGACGATTGCAGATACTCTTTTGCTTTATCCGGATTTTTGCTGAGCAGTTCTTTGCCGAGAATATACTCCGCCGTGGCATTGCCAAGATCAGCTGCTCGGTAGAGACAATGTTTTGCAGTCGATCTATTCGGCGGTTCGATGGCGTTCGTGCGGTAGGAATCGTACAGCGCAAGTGCCGCTCTGCCGTTTCCCATTTCAACTGCGGTCTGCAAATAGTATTCCGCGCTGTCGCCGTCGCCGTTTTCAAGTGCATTCATCCCGCGTTGGTAATATCGGTTCGCCACATCGTCGGTCGGTTCATCATAATCAAGCGCATCCTCGTCGATGGGCAGATCAAAATCCGACGCCGCTTGTACCACTGCATTGCAGATCGGCTTGAACTCCTCGTTCTTCCACAGCGGTATTTTTTCCGGTATCCGGTCGGTGTAGGTCTTGTGAATCTCGCAGAGGGACTTGTACCAAAGATCATACATCTCAGAAATTTGTTCGTCGTTGGCAATGCGTTTCACGATTTCATTGACGATGGATTTTGTTTTCCGGTCAAGATAACCATAGACTTTCTTTCCCTTGTGCGCATTCAGCCGTGCTGCCAGTTCAAGAAACAGCCGCTCCAACTCCGGCGAATCGAAACTTTTCTCCCAAATTTCCTCGCCGATTTTCTTCATCCGTTCACGGTATTCACGCCGCAGATCGTCACGATATTCCGTCTGTTTCTGATACACCGACAGCAGATCCTGCCGGAAGATATCGTTTGCAAGAACTTTTTTAATGTTGTGGATCCCATCCCGGCTCAGATACGGCTCCTTCGGGTTCGCCGACCACACCAGCATGTGCGCGTGTGGATGTTCCTCCTTGTCGTGATACGCGGCGTACCAGCGAAGATTCTCCGGCGCGATGTGCATCTCTTTTGCGATGTCATTCCGATGGGAGCGGAGCAGATTCATCCACTGCTCTGCGGAATTGTAGCCAAGCCGCTCGGCATCTTCCCGCTTCAGCGAAAGGATGAGTCCCCACATATTCCCGGGATGGCTGTCGATTTCCTCTGCGATCTTTGACATGATGATCGGCTCACCTTCGTCTGTGAACAGTCCGTTTGAGCCTTTGCGTTCGCCGACATACCTAGCCATGCCGCTTCGCAGAATTTCCACTCCTTCGCGGGTTGCGACGTAATTGATATACCCACTGCGGGATTTGCCGTGCGGCGTGCGGGACTTCGGTGAGTAGAACGGTGCTTTGAGAATCAGTCCTGCCATGCTTCACCTCCATCAATCATGTTTCGCACTGTTCAGAATATCTTCCATCTCCATCCGTCCGTTGGTTTCTTTCATTTCCCGCAGGGCAAGCCGACGGTAACTTTCCGTTTCATCTTCACTCAGCTGTGCAATATCTGCGACAATGTGCGCCT
>JAFTPW010000083.1:0-3062 GCA_017463075.1 Clostridia bacterium | reverse complement strand
GGTGATCCTCTTCCCTTCAATTTCCGCCTGGGTCAGGAGACGTCTCTTCACCGTTTCCGTCAGTCGGGAGGACTCGGTGAGACGCTCGGCGTTCAGTGCGGAGTTGACAAAGCCGTCTCCGAGCGCGATGGCGTACAGATCATCCAGCGGAGTCTGCCGCACCGCGTCCAGTACATCGGTAAATGTGACGATGAGCCGTGCCGGACGTGCGTTTCTGTAATCGGAAATCTCACCGAACGCCGCAGGACAGCCGGCGGAATACAGCGTTTCCCGGATTCTTGCCGCACGCGACGCCCCGGTTCTGTCACACACAAGAATCATGGATTAAACGGAATGCACGCCCAGCTTGGCGTCAGCGGAATCCGCGTCCAGATTGTACTTCTTTGCCTTGCGGTATTCGAAGAACTTTTCCGCAACCTGTTCGAACAGAGCGTAGGACAGTACGTCTTCTTCCTGTTCTTCCCACGGCTTCACCTTTTCGCGGAGCTTGTCAAGTTCGGGAGCGAGCTTGTCTGCGGGACGGCAGGTGATGGGTTCTTCGTTGCCGATGATCTTCTTGCGGAATTCGGGAGAGATTTCAGCGGGGCACTGACCGTAGTCACCGCGGATCATACCCTTGAATTCCTTGGAAACGAGCTTGTATCTTTCGCCTGCGATGACGTTGAGCACAGCCTGCGTACCGACGATCTGGGAAGTGGGAGTTACGAGCGGAGGATAACCTGCGTCTGCACGTACTCTCGGAACTTCTTCGAGAACTTCGGGAAGCTTGTCGCTCTTGCCCTGCTGCTTGAGCTGGGAAACGAGGTTGGAAAGCATACCGCCGGGAACCTGATACAGGAGGCAGTTGACGTCAACCTTGAGCACCTTGGGATCGAGCAGACCGGAGGACAGGTATTCGTCACGTCTGGGAGTGAAATACTTGCAGACCTTGTCGAGCTGAGCAAGATCGAGACCGGTGTCGTATTCGGTACCCTGAAGGGTTGCAACAATCGCTTCGGTAGGAGCCTGGGAGGTACCCATAGCCATGGGAGAGATGGCAGTGTCAACGATGTCAACGCCTGCTTCGATCGCCTTGAGGATGGTCATGGATGCAAGACCGGTGGTGTAGTGGGTATGGAGCTGAAGCGGGATCTTTACCTTGGACTTGAGGGTCTTCACCAGATCATACGCGGTGTAGGGAGTGAGAAGACCGGACATGTCCTTGATGCAGATGGAGTCCGCGCCCATTTCTTCCAGCTGCTTCGCGTATTCTGCGAGGGATTCGGAAGAGTGAACGGGGCTGATGGTGTAGGAAATCGCAGCCTGAACGTGACCGCCTTCCTTCTTGGTAGCGTTGATTGCGGTTTTGAGGTTTCTTGCGTCGTTGAGCGCGTCGAAGATTCTCAGGATATCGATACCGTTTGCGATGGACTTCTGAACGAAGTATTCAACAACGTCGTCCGCGTAGTGACGGTAGCCGAGGATGTTCTGACCGCGGAACAGCATCTGGAGCTTGGTGTTCTTTGCAGCCGCGCGGATCTTGCGGAGTCTTTCCCACGGGTCTTCGTTGAGGAAGCGCATGCAGGAGTCAAAGGTAGCGCCGCCCCATGCTTCGAGGGAGTGATAGCCGATCTTGTCCATTTCTTCCAGAATGGGAAGCATTTCTTCGGTGGTCATTCTGGTAGCGATCAGGGACTGATGGGCGTCACGGAGCACGGTTTCCGTAATTTTTACTTTAGCCATATATGATAAGATTCCTTTCGTGATATTGATATGTATTCCCTTTTACGCGAAGTAGGACAGGAATACGCCTGCCGCAACGGCGGAACCGATAACACCGGCTACATTGGGACCCATTGCGTGCATGAGAAGGAAGTTTGCGGGGTTTTCCTTCTGACCGACAACCTGGGATACACGCGCTGCCATGGGAACAGCGGATACACCTGCGGAGCCGATGAGAGGATTGATCTTGCCCTTGGTGAGCCAGCACATGATCTTACCGCCGAGCAGACCGCCGACAGTGGAGATGCAGAACGCGGTGAGACCGAGGACAATGATCTTGATGGTGCTGAGTGCGAGGAAGTTGTCGGCATTCGCGGTAGCACCGACGGATACGCCGAGGAAGATGGTAACGATGTTCATCAGCTCGTTCTGCGCGGTCTTGGAGAGACGGTCGGTTACGCCGCTGACGTTGAGAAGGTTACCGAGCATGAGGAAGCCGACCAGCGGAGCCGCGTCCGGAACGATGATGCTGACAACCACGGTAACGATGATCGGGAAGAGCACCTTTTCCTTCTGGGAAACGGGTCTGAGGTTGGTCATCACGATGGCACGTTCCTGCTTGGTGGTGAGGAGCTTCATGAACGGGGGCTGGATGATCGGGATCAGAGCCATGTAGCTGTACGCCGCGATTGCGATAGCACCGAGGAGTTCGGGAGCGAGGGTCTTGGTGACGAGAATCGCCGTAGGACCGTCAGCGCCGCCGATGATACCGATGGAAGCAGCCTGTTCGGGAGTGAATCCGAGGAAGAGCGCGCCGATGAAGGCAACGAATACGCCGAGCTGAGCAGCCGCACCCATCATCAGGGACTTCGGGTTTGCAATCAGCGCGGAGAAGTCAGTCATGGCACCTACGCCCATGAAGATCAGGGACGGGTAGATACCGAGCTTGACGCCGAGATAGAGGAAGTCAATCAGGTTGCCCTGTTCAACGATGGTCTGGATGTCGATGGGAGCGCCTGTTTCGTTGATGAACAGGTCCATATGGAACAGATTTGCGCCGGGGAGATTTGCGAGAAGCATACCGAATGCGATGGGGAGAAGCAGCAGGGGTTCAAACTTGCGGACAATGGCAAGATAGAACAGCGCGCCGATAATCACGTACATCGCAAGAGTTTTCATCAGGAGAATCGGATCCGCAAAGAGAATCGGAAGCCCTGTTGTATTATATAAAGATGTAAAAAATGCAGCCAATTCCGTTCACTCCTTAATATTCTGATTTTTCCGGGAATATTTGAGTGAATTAACCGAGGGTAATGATAACATCGCCGGAGTTGACGCTTGCGCCCTGTGCGGCTTCGATG
>JAFTPW010000082.1:0-3029 GCA_017463075.1 Clostridia bacterium | reverse complement strand
GACTGCTTCCGCTTCTTCGAGGGTTACGGTGAAGGGCTTTTCAAGGAGAACGGGGATGTTCTTCTTAAGAGCGTAGATGGTGGGTTCTGCGTGCTGGGTGTTGTAGGTGCAGATGGAAACACCGTCAAGTTCTTCGTTGTCGATCATTTCCTTGTGGGAAGGATAGAAACGAACGCCGGAAACACCGAATCTTTCCATGAACTTTTCAGCCTTGCCGGGGATGAGGTCGGCTGCTGCTACGATTTCAACGTCGGGCTGAATCTTGTAGCTCTGGATGTGGGATTCTGCAATCCAACCGGTACCGATGATACCAACCTTCAGCTTCTTGTTGGTGTCAACCTTGGTTTCTTCTACTGCTGCCTGTTTGAACTGGCTGAGAACTGCGTCTGACATTTGTTTTGTCCGCCTTTCCTGAATAGTTTTATTTGAATGAAATAAAAAGTCAAATAGAGATGTCCCGAACCGTATCCCGCTGCATCAGCGAAGCGGAAGGTCGTGGGATCTGCTGTGATTTCAGCTCCGATAACGCCGGTATGCCTGTCAGGGCTTCCTGACCAGCGAAGCGGAAGGTCGTGGGATAAAGCATAAACCCAAGCCGTAAATACGCCGAGCCATGCCCGTGGGGGCGTCCCCACTTACCAGCCGAGGGATTTGAGGTATTCGCGGGATGCCTTGATGGATTCCATGCGGGAGAGACCCATGGAGGGTTCGTCCTGTTCAACGACTACCCACTGCGCGCCGGCTTCCACAGATGCCGCAAGGATCGCGGGCATGTCCTGCATACCGTGACCTACGGGACGGAATTCGAAGCTGGAGGGCTCGTCGTCGTTGTGATCGTCGTCAAGACCGATGAGGGCGTAAAGATGTGCCGGGAGCTTGCCGGTCAGGTTGAAGTCCTCCAGATGTACAACGGGTGCACGTCCGGTGTACTTCTTTACGTAATCCGCGGGAATTTCGCCGCCGATGTTCACCCAGCAGGTGTCAAGCTCGGTCTGGAGATATTCGGGGGATACGGTTTCATAGAGAACGTCGAGACCGTACTTGCCGTCAACCTTCACGAATTCGAAGTCGTGGTTGTGGTAGAGCAGGGTGATGCCGTACTTCTTCGCAATGGCACCGAGACGCGCGATGTCGTCCATGGTTTCTTCGAACTTTTCACCGCCGGGACGGCGTTCGGGAGTTACATAGGGAACAGCCGCGAACTTCACGCCGATGGTCTGGTATGCAGCAAAGGTTGCATCCGGATCAGCCAGCATTTCAGCGAGCGGAATGTGTGCGGATACGGGAACGAGACCGATGCCGTCGATCAGACCCTTGATGTAGTCGGGGGAATAGCCGTAAAGACCGGCAAATTCAACGCCGTCGTAGCCCATTTCCTTGATCTTCTTCAGAGTATCGGCAAGGTTCTTTTCCGCAGTGTCGCGAACGGAATAAACCTGAACCGCTACGGGTAACTTGGTCATATCTGTAATCCTCCTGTGAGAGAAATCGTATTCTGGAGGCATGCCCGGAATCTTCATCCCCGACGCACACCTGTCATTTTTCTTATTATATCGTATCCATCCCTCAAAATCAAGAGGTTTTTGCTATTTCGCATAAAAAATATCGCCGTCCGGGTGCCTTCTCTTGGCATGATTTTTTCCTGCCGGAAGAATCTGCCAGATGGAACAGTAAACCGTTGCAAATTATGCCGTAATGCCGAAAAAATATTGTGATTTTTATCAATTGACTTTCACGTCAGGATATCTTATAATTTATTAATCCAATTTTTAAAGTTCAAGACAGTATCCGATACATTATTTAATTGAAAGGTATGGTTGAAAGAGATGGCAAACAGCTTCATCGAGAGCAAGGTCGCTTATGAAGGTCTCACCTTTGACGACGTTCTTCTGATTCCCGCAAAGAGCGAGGTGCTCCCCAGCACAGTATCCCTCAAGACCCGGCTCACCAATAAAATCACGCTGAACATTCCCCTGATGTCCGCGGCAATGGACACCGTTACCGAATACGGTCTGGCAATCGCTATGGCACGTGAAGGCGGCATCGGCATTATCCACAAGAACATGTCCATCGAACAGCAGTGCGATCAGGTGGAACGTGTCAAGAGAAGCGAAAACGGCGTTATTACCAACCCCTTCTTCCTGCATCCTGAAAACTACGTTTACGAAGCTGACGAGCTGATGGGCAAGTACAAGATCTCCGGTGTGCCGATCTGCGACCACGACGGCGTTCTTGTCGGCATCATCACCAACCGTGACCTGCGGTTCATGACCGACTACAACGTACGCATCGACAGCGTAATGACCAAGGAAAATCTCGTAACCGTACCGGTCGGAACCACCCTCGAACAGGCTAAGGAAATCCTCCGCGGCAACAAGATCGAAAAGCTCCCGATCGTTGACGCTGACTTCAAGCTCCGCGGTCTGATTACCATCAAGGATATCGAAAAGGCTGACCGTTATCCGAATGCTGCCAAGGACGAAAAGGGCCGTCTCCTCTGCGGTGCTGCAATCGGCGTTACCGCTGACGTAACCGAACGTGCAGGCGCACTTCTCGCAGCAGGTGCCGACGTTCTCGTTCTCGACTCCGCTCACGGTCACTCCCAGAACATCCTCAACTGCATCAAGAAGATCAAGGAAGCATATCCCGAATGCCAGCTCATCGCCGGAAACATCGCAACCGCAGAAGCTGCACGCGACCTCATCGAAGCAGGCGCTGACGCAATCAAGGTCGGTATCGGCCCCGGTTCCATCTGCACCACCCGTGTCGTTGCAGGTATCGGCGTTCCCCAGATCAGCGCAGTTATGAACGCATACTCCGTTGCTATGGAATACAACATCCCCGTTATCGCAGACGGCGGTATCAAGTACTCCGGTGACCTTCCCAAGGCAATCGCTGCGGGCGCAAACGTTATCATGGTAGGCTCCCTCCTCGCAGGCTATGAAGAAGCTCCCGGTGCGACCGAAATCTATCAGGGCAGACAGTTCAAGGTTTACCGCGGCATGGGCTCCCTCGCTGCTATGGAAAAG
>JAFTPW010000081.1:0-3859 GCA_017463075.1 Clostridia bacterium | reverse complement strand
CGGCAAACCGCATCTGATCGAACGGATCGAGAGCCGCAACGGAATCCATACCATCGAAGCTGCTGCCGAACTCGGTTTCGGTTCCCGGGAATACGAACTGATTGAAGTGGAATAATCCGCAGAAAAACATCTGCTGAACAGAACAGAAAAGGAGGCTTACCATGTCAACCCCTCATAATTCCGCCGTCAAGGGCGATTTTGCGAAGACTGTCCTCATGCCCGGGGATCCTCTGCGCGCGAAATTCGTTGCGGAGAACTTTCTCACCGACGCAAAGCTGGTGAACAACGTCCGCGGCATCGGCGGCTACACCGGCACCTACAAGGGACACCCCGTCTCCGTCATGGCGAGCGGAATGGGCATGCCGTCCATGGGAATTTATTCCTACGAGCTGTATAAATTCTACGGCGTGGACAGCATCATCCGCATCGGCTCGGCAGGGGCACTCCAGGCGAACATCCACCTGCGCGAGCTCGTCTTCGGCATGGGTGCCTGCACAACCTCCAACTACGCATCCCAGTACGGACTCCACGGTACCTTCGCGCCTACGGCAAGCTGGAAGCTGCTTTCCACGGCAGTCTCCGTTGCGGAAGAGCTCGACAAGAAGTACCACGTCGGCAATCTGCTCTCGTCCGATGTCTTCTACAACGAGGACGCAGCCGAAGCAAATCCCGCATGGACAAAAATGGGGGTGATGGCAGTGGAGATGGAATCCGCCGCGCTGTATATGAATGCCGCACGGGAAGGAAAGAACGCGCTTGCCATCTGCACCGTGTCCGACCACCTCATCACCGGCGAGGCAACCTCCGCAGACGAACGCCAGACCACCTTCACGGCAATGATGGAAGTGGCACTGGAAACCGCTGTACGAATCTGATAATCAAGCATCACCTGAGCAATCGGGTGATGTTTTTTGCTCTTGTTCACAGAATCCGGTTGAAATGCCGGCGGATCGGGTGTAAAATGATATCAGATATAATTTGATCGGAGCGAACCTATGACACTGATTGAAATTTTCGACAGAACTCCCGTGGAAAACATCATCTCCACACTCGCCGTCAAGCCTGACCGGGTGATTTTCGTCGGCCCGGATTCGAAGAAGGCAAGACGCGCCATCCCGGCATACCGGCAGATTCTCGAAAACCGCGGCATCCGGAGCGAAATGAGCGTGCATGGCGTTGCGAAAAACGACCTCGAAGGCATTCTTGAAGAGCTGAATAAAATCTTCGCCGATCCGGATGAGAAAAACTTCATCATCGACATTTCCGGCGGGGACGAGGGTTCTCTGGTGGCGGTCGGCATGATTCTCGGCGGACACGCAAAGCCCGCGGGCAAACGGATCTGCGCCTTCCGCATCAATCCCGTGAGCCGTCACGCGACGCTGTTTGAACTGAAGCACACGGACGGCGGCATTTCCGTTGAGCGCACGATCTGCGATTTCTCCGTCGGCACGCAGGTGTATCTCACCGTTGAGGAAGACGTCATTCTCCACGGCGGCAAGGTGCTTGACCGGGGCCTGAAATTCGAACGCGGCGACGCTGTGGAAGAGGATATCGACGTCATGTGGACGCTGTGCTGGACAAAGTGCAAAAACTGGAACGTTGAGATCGGACGCATCTCCGCAGCCATCAGCCGCTATACGGACGACGGAGATGTATACATCATTTCCGACGAAGCCTTCAAAAAAGGACGGAATCAGGTGGACAGGGCGCTGTTTGACCGCTTCATTGAGGACGGTCTGATCCTGCCCGTGAAGAAGGACGGCGATCTTCTTTCCTTCCGCTTCAAGAACCGCATCGTGAAGGAATGTCTGACGAAAGCGGGATCTCTGCTCGAATACTACACCTACAAAACCGCACTTTCCGTCAAGCGCGACAACGCATACCTGTACGATGACGCAGAGGTCGGCGTGGTAATCTGCTGGGACGACGACGTGGAAGGCACCCGCAACGAGATCGACTGCATGGTGACGAGCGGCGTGATTCCGGTGTTCATCTCCTGCAAGAACGGCAATATTGAGACCGACGAGCTGTACAAGCTGAACTCGGTTGCGGACAGGTTCGGGCACGAATACGCCAAGACTGCACTGGCATCCACGCTTTTCTTCGACGAAGACGATCCCTCCTACGACGGCGACATGGCGGCAAACAACCTCAAGAACCGCGCCGACGACATGGGCATCCGCATGCTTTCCACTCTGCATAAAGTACCCGTAGAGCGGTTCATGAAGCAGCTCAGCGGACTGGTGGGCTAAAACAGCAAAAAAAGACCGGAGCGTGAAAACTCCGGTTTTTCGATTATTCGGAGACAAGCCATTCCGAAATCTGTGCAGCATAGGTTTCTGCGGTGTGATACCGTCCTTCCGACCCGACCCACGTGATGACGTCGCCCTTGTCCACTTCAACAACCACGTGCCGTCCGATGATGTCTGCGGTGGCAATGTCGCTGTCCTGATACACGAGGCGCAGGGCATTTCCTTCCACGACTTCCATGACTTCAAGATCAGGGAAACTGCTTCCCATGCCGGTGTCCGCGATGTACAAATCGTGTGTCTCAAACCATGTGCTGTCATAGCCGTCGTAAACATCGAGGGTGTATTGTCCGTCGAGCCAGCAGATCTGCTCAAAGCATCCGAGGACGGTGTCAAGCTCATCACGCGAGGTGATACGGATCAGATGGCGTCCGCGGTAATCGTCAGACTTCGGTGTGAAGTGGTACTGCGTGATGCCGTGTACCTGTGCGGGATGATCGGGTGCTTCGGCGGGAAGGCTGTGATCCGGCATGACGACCGATTCGACAGGCTGCGGGATGGTCTGCGGTCTTTCCGTGAGCAGAAGTCCCCACCTCGTATAGATCGCATGACACTCCCCGGTTTCGGTGGGAATCGTGACCAGAATCACAGCGCTGTCGGGCGAGAGATCACTGTCCAGCAGCTTGGTGAGCAGTTTTTCCTGAAACGGATATTCTTCCGTGATATCGCCGAGCCGCACGCTTTTCCATACCGCGTCCGATGTGATGACGTAATTTGCGTCAGCTGCCATTTCGACGGCTTTGTACAGGCACTTTTCGGCTTCCTCGGACGTAATCTCCTCTTCCGTTTCCGCTGTCTCCGTTTGAGCTTCCACTGTCTCAGCCGGAACCGCATCCTCTGCCTTCGGATCAGCCGTATCCGCACATCCCGCCAGCATCAGCAGGACAAGCATCAGAATCGTGAATCTCATATCGCATACCTCCATTGTGTTCTGTTGATTTGACGTCAATTCGCCTGTGAAAGTTCCCGCAAAACCGAAAAAACAGCCCGATTCTGCGGAATTTTCCGTCAAATCAGGCTGATTTTGTTATTTTACCCGTTTTGCCATCGCCTTGTTGGAGAAATCCCGCGATCCGGTCAGCTCACGGACGACTTCAATGAACGGCGGAATTGTGATTTCCTCATCCTCCGACGCCATTTCAATCTCCAGAACCGCCAGACCGAGCAGCGCATCTCCGACGATTTCGTACGGATACACATCAATCTCGACCGTATGCCCGCCGAACGGGAAGGAATGCCGCACCTTGTCGAGCCATGAGTAAGCATCGCGGAGCTTGTCTTCGTATTCCGCACCGCTGATTTCCCATTCATCCTCCTGACGTACCGCCGCACGGGAGCCGGAGAGCGTCCGCTTTTCCGTGTAGATGAAGCGGGTCATGCCGTCCTCGGTGATTCTGCGTACGCGGCGTTCCAGTCCGGGATCCTCCGGCAGGACATTCAGATAGGTCTGGGTCATTGTCTGCACGCGTCGGTTCGGGATCGCGTCAAAATCCGGCAGGCGGATGAGGAATTTTCTCTCGATTTCGGTGCTCATAGGGTACTCCGTTGAT
>JAFTPW010000080.1:0-6193 GCA_017463075.1 Clostridia bacterium | reverse complement strand
GGACTCTTCAAAATTGACGGCCTTGAGCGCTACATGATGGAATCCCATGCCCTTGATGATTTCGTTTGCCATGTTGTTTCTCCTTGCAGTTGAATTTTATTGGTTCATGCCGTCGTAATCCGAACGCAGCATGCCGTAGATATAGTAATCGCAGTATGAGCTGACCATTTTACCCTGCCGGATCATGCCTTCCCGCACAAAACCGCACTTTTCCAGAACCCGCCACGAGCCGGTATTGCGGCAGTCCACATCCGTCCAGAGCCGGTCAAGTTCCGTTTTTTCGTAGGTGAATTTTACGGTTTCCCGGAGTGCTTCTGTCGCAATGCCCTGATTCCAGTATTCCCGTGCGATACGGTACGCCACCTTCGCCATGCGGCTGTTTTCCACCTCAAGCATCCACATCTCCCCGACCATGGTCCCGTCGGATTTGAGGAAAATCCCAAGGCAGAATCCGGGTCCGGGCCTGCGCCTGACATGGGGACGCGGGTCAATGAAGATGGTTTCCGGGTGCAGTTCACCGTTGTTGGCTTCCCTTCCCCAGTAGGTGTACAGTTCGGGCTCCGACAGCCAGCGCATTGCCGGTGCATCTTCCGGTGTCAGCGGGCGCATGAGGAGACGTCCGGTTTCCAGTACGGGCTTGTCGGCAAGATAATCTTTCAGCATAAAATCCTCTCGGAATTACAGATCAAACTCCACGTTCTCGAACACGGTGCCCGCCTTGGCGATATCGATGACCTCGATGACCTTTGCCGCCTGCTCGAGGGTCACGGGATAGGGCACGCCATTGCGGATTGCATCGTAGAGTGCGTCCCACATTCTCTCGGTGCCGTCAAAATCGATGGCGACATCCTCTTCCTTCCACACGAGAACCTCAGGGTTGCGGGATACACGTGCCGATCCGGGATTGAGCGCGTCGCATCCTGCCGGAGGAGTCTCGGGATCGGCTGCGATGGGTTCGGGCAGATGCTCGGGATCGAGATACCGGAGATGCAGATTGTCCCTGCCGCCGATCATGGTGCCGCGTGTGCCGTAAACGATGTACTCGGGAGTGGGCAGTGCGACGCCGTAGGAAATTTCAAGGTCGACGATGCGGTTGTTGATGCCGGTGAACACGAGCTTCGCGTGGTCTTCGCAGTTTCCGGCAGCCACAACGTGCTTGATGTTGGTGTAGAGATCCTTGTAGTCGCCGCCGCAGAACCGGAGCGCGTGGTCGATGATGTGGGAACCCCAGTTGAAGAGGTGTCCGCCCGCGTATTCCAGCAGGGTCTGCCAGTCATAGCGGCGGTTGTACTCATTGCGCGCCAGACGGATTTCGTAAACCTCGCCGAGCTTGCCGGAGTCGATGATCTGATTCACCAGCTCAAAGCCGCGCTCGAACCGGCGGTTGTGCCTCATGTAGATATGGGGACCCGCAGGCTGACTGCCGAGCTCGATCAGACGCTGTGCCTGCTCCAGACGGATGCCGAAGGGCTTTTCGATCAGGACATCCTTTCCGGCCTCCAGAGCCATGACCGCGTGACGGTAGTGGTCGCAGGAGCGCGTGGCAACCGTCACCATCTCCACCTCGGGATCGGCGATCAGGTCTTCCACTCTGGTGTATGTGCGGCTTCCGAATTCATCCGCGAAGGCTTTGGTGCGTTCTTCAATTTCGTCGCAGACCGCCACAAACTGGAATTTGTCCGGTCTTCTTCCCAGTTCGATCCGGTGCATGCCGTATCCGGCGCGTCCGAGACCGATCAGTCCTACACGAATCGGTTTACCCATGATGGTTTCTCCTTTGAATTTTCGTTGTATTGAATTGTATTGTCAAAAAATCGTTCTCACTTATAAAACCGGATGCTCGTCACGACTTTGCCGAGGATCATCAGGCTGGTTACGATGATCGGGAGCATGGTCTTGTTCTCCGGCTGAAGGCGGAAGTGGCCGTCCTCCATGTAGAAGGTCTTGACCGTCGCTTCGTCGTCGATGAGGGCAACCACGATATCGCCGTTTTCCGCCGTTGCGGTCTTCTCAACGATGACGATATCGCCGTCCATGATGCCCGCTTCGATCATACTCGTGCCGGTGACGCGCAGGGCAAACAGGTCCCCAGCCGGAACGGGACGTACACCCTTCGGATAATGCACGAAGCCTTCGTAATTCTCGACGGCAAGGATCGGCTGACCCGCGGTGACGCGTCCGAGAATCGGAACATTGCAGTAATCCACCGGGATTTCACTGCTGTCGTCCGGCGAGATGCCCTCGATGCGCAGGGTGAGGCTCTTGCCGTTCTCCTTCTGGATATAGCCCTTGCGCTCCAGACGTTCCAGACAGGTATGTACCGTGGATGTGCTCTTGATGTTCAGTGCCGTGCAGATATCGCGGATGGACGGAGAATATCCGTTTTTTCTGATGTTTTCTTTAATATAATCAAAGACAAGCTGTTCTTTCGGTTCAAGATAATTCATAAATACCTCGCAGATTCAGGTTTTCATTTTATAGCTAATGACAAATCGTCCGATAGTTTGCTGTTTCTATTATACCATATCGCCGCGCGGATGTAAACACTTGTTCTGACGAAAATTCCGGATTTTTTTCGTTGTTTTTACCGAAAAATCCGCTCCTTTCCCGTGATTCTGACCGAAAGCCAAACCGATCACCTGTTATCGTTTCTGTTACGAAACTGTTAAAATAGAAAAAATTGCGCTGTACTATTGAAATATTGAGAAGTTTAGTGTATAATGTAACGTAGAAAGTTTTGACTAATCAATAACTTTCAGTTCCATGCTAAAAATTCATTCACATAAAGGAGTACCACGCCAATGGTTACTAACAAGCACGTTCTCTCCTGGGTTGAAGAAATGGCTGCCCTCACCTGTCCCGACAAGATCGTCTGGATCGACGGCACCGAAGAACAGGCAGAAGCTCTCAGAGCAGAAGCTTGCTCCACCGGCGAGATCATCAAGCTCAACGAAGAAAAACTTCCCGGCTGCTACCTGCACCACACCGCTATCAACGACGTTGCACGTGTAGAAAACAGAACCTTCATCTGCACCTCCAAGAAGGAAGATGCAGGCAACATCAACAACTGGATGGATCCCAAGGAATGCTACGAAAAGCTCGGCAAGCTCTACAAGGGCTCCATGAAGGGCAGAACCATGTACGTTATCCCCTACTCCATGGGTATCGTTGGTTCTGACTTCGCCAAGTACGGTATCGAGCTGACCGACTCCATCTACGTTGTACTCAACATGCTCATCATGACCCGCGTAGGCACCAATGTCCTCGAAGCTCTCGGCGACAGCGCTGACTACATCAAGGGTCTCCATGCCAAGGCTGACCTCGACGAAGAAAACCGCTACATCGTTCACTTCCCCGAAGACAACACCATCTGGTCCGTTAACTCCGGTTACGGCGGAAACGTTCTTCTCGGCAAGAAGTGCTTCGCGCTCCGTATCGCTTCCTACCTCGGCCGCAAGGAAGGCTGGATGGCTGAACACATGCTCATCCTCGGCATCGAATTCCCCAACGGCGAAGTCAAGTACATCTCCGCTGCATTCCCCTCCGCATGCGGCAAGACCAACCTCGCTATGCTTATTCCTCCGGAAGTTTACAAGAAGCAGGGCTACAAGGTATGGTGCGTAGGTGACGACATCGCATGGCTCCGCGTAGGCGAAGACGGACGTCTCTGGGCAGTAAACCCCGAAAACGGCTTCTTCGGCGTAGCTCCCGGTACCAACGAAAAGTCCAACCCCAACGCGCTCCACACCTGCCTCAAGGATACCATCTTCACCAACGTATGCCACAACCTCGACGACAACACCGTTTGGTGGGAAGGTCTGGACAACAATCCGCCTGTTAACGCTAAGAACTGGAGAAACGAAGACTGGGACTACAAGACCTACGACAAGAACAACAAGGTTCAGACCGCTGGTGCTCATCCCAACTCCCGCTTCACCGCAAAGGCGATCAACTGCCCCTGCCTCTCCAAGGAATTCAACAATCCCGCAGGTGTTCCGATCTCCGCAATCGTATTCGGCGGCCGCCGTGCTAAGACCGCTCCCCTGGTTTACCAGTCCACTTCCTGGCAGAACGGTACCTTCGTCGGCTCCATCATGGCTTCCGAAACCACCGCAGCTGCAGCAGGTGCTGTCGGCGTAGTTCGTCGTGACCCCATGGCAATGCGTCCCTTCACCGGCTACGACATGGGTGACTACTGGGCACACTGGCTCAACATGGGCAAGAAGATTCCCAATGCTCCCAAGATTTTCCACGTTAACTGGTTCCGTACCGACGCTGACGGCAACTTCATCTGGCCCGGATTCGGCGACAACATGAGAGTTCTTCTCTGGATCCTCGCTCGCTGCGAAGGCACCGTTGACGCTGATCTGACCGCTATCGGTTACGTTCCGAAGGCTGAAGACATCAACATCGAAGGTCTCAATCTCACCATCGACACCATCCGCGAACTCCTCTCCGTTGATACCGAAAGCTGGAAGGCTGACGTTGAAAACATCAAGGAATTCTACGCAATGATCGGTGACAGAGTTCCCGCTGAACTTCACGAAGAACTCGCTGCTCTCGAAGCTCGTCTCGGTTAATTTCTGACGCAAGTCACACAAATCCGGTTGATTCCGTTCGGTTTCAGCCGGATTTTTTCATAAATTTCTCAAAAAATTCCGAACCGTTTCCGTTTTGACGGCACTTCATGTATGAAAGGAGGCGACGATATGCTGACAATCGACGAAATCGTGCGGGAATATATGGGAAAGCTGTACTACTTCTCGCTCCGGAAAACCTCATCGACAGCGGACGCCGAGGATCTGACACAGGAAATTCTGACGGAAGTGACCGCGGCTCTCGCAAAAAACAATATCCCTGACAATCTGAACGCGTGGATCTGGAAAATCGCGCACAACCGTTACTCCCGCTGGGCGGACAGAGCTCACCGCGCGCGGCAGGATGTATCCTCGGACGAGGTTGAAATCCCCGACAACACTTCCGTGGAGGACGGCGTGATTGCGCGTGAGGAGCGTACCCTTCTGCGGCGTGAGCTTGCGCTGATGACGGCGGATTACCGGGAGATTCTGTGTGCGTACTACTTCCGCGACCGCAGTATTTCCGAAATTGCGGCGGATACCGGACTGCCTCCCGGAACCATCAAACGAAAGCTGTACGAATCGAGACAGCAGATCAAGGAGGGCATGAATATGTCAAGAACCTACGGAACGCGCAGTTTCAACCCCGAAAACATCCGATACCACCAGAACTGGGTACCGTCCACCGGTCCCGACGGCCGCAGACTGATTGAACGGCTGATCCCGCAGAACATCCTGCTCGAAGCCTATGACAATCCATCCGCGCTTGAGGAATTGAGTCTCGCACTCGGGATCACGGTTCCCTATCTCGAGGATGAACTCAAGCCCCTGCTCGAATACGGACTGATGCAGAAGAACGGGAACAAATACCGCACGGGAATCGTGATTCTGTCCAAAATAGCGCAGGACGAACTGTACGATATCGCCAATGCAATTGCGGACAGAATGGCACCCGTCGTGAAGGCGTCCATTGAAGAGCTGCGCGGAAAGCCCTGCGGTTTTCTGAGTCAGCCGTTTGACGACTTCGTTCCGGTGATCGTGGAGAAGCTGTGCTGTGTCGACAGTACCGTACCCGAAGACCCGGCGTGCACCAGCTTTCTCATCAAGCATCACGACGGCAGTGAGTGGGCAATCATGGGGCTGGAGATTACGGACAAGCAGGCACCGTGGCTGGAAGTCTGCGGAAGCGAGCGGTTCCATCAGGTTATCGTGCTCGGAAACCGGAATCCCAATGCGCTCGAGATTGATCCCGCCGATGTGCCGGTGATTCCCTCCTGGGATGCGCTGACGGAATATCTCGCCAATTCCCATGCATCGGAGCTGACCGCGCTGTTTGACGAATTCATGCGTCAGCGGAACCGGATTTTACAGGAGGCGATTCCCGAATATCTGCGGAAAACCGCCATGTTCCATGCAAACATCGACTTCCGCAGGCTCGTCATGGACCGACTCATCGCGGACGGCACCATTGTTCTGCATGAGGACATGAACAGAAGCGCCATGGGTGTGTACCGTTTTGCGGAATAAAATAACGAAGGACCGGCTCAATTGCAGTCGGTTCTTTCCTTATGCATCTTGATTCTTCGGGGCATTTATGCTATACTATGGTATCAAGC
>JAFTPW010000079.1:0-4219 GCA_017463075.1 Clostridia bacterium | reverse complement strand
GTGACCGAGAACAAGGAAATTCCCGAAAAGTCCATCCTCGACCTCATCGTTGCGCTCATCACCCTCAAGTACACCCAGTCCAACTCCGTCTGCTTCGCAGTTGACGGTCAGGCAATCGGTGTGGGCGCAGGTCAGCAGTCCAGAATCCACTGCACCAGACTGGCCGGCAACAAGGCTGACATCTGGCACCTCCGCCGTCATCCCAAGGTACTGGCTCTTCCCTTCCTGCCCACTCTCGGCAGACCCGACCGCGACAATGTCATCGATGTTTACATCTCCGATCAGAGCGAAGACGTTCTCGGCGACGACGTATGGCAGGATTACTTCACCACCTGTCCCGAAGAGCTGACCAAGGAAGAAAAGAAGGCATATCTCGACGGCATCACCGGTGTTGCTCTTGCCTCCGACGCGTTCTTCCCCTTCGGCGACAACATCGAACGTGCGCGCCGCTCCGGTGTTTCCTACATCGCAGAACCCGGCGGATCCGTTCGTGATGACAACGTAATCGAATGCTGCAACAAGTACGGCATTGCTATGTGCTTCACCGGCATGCGTCTGTTCCACCATTAATCTTTCGAGGTCTATAACATGAATATTATCGTAATCGGTTCCGGCGGACGTGAGCATGCAATCATCAAGAAGCTCGCCGAAAGCCGTGAAATTGATAAAATCTACGCCCTCCCCGGCAACGGCGGCATGGTCGAAGCGGAATGCGTGAATGTAGGGGCGAAGGATATTCCCGCGATCGTGGAATTCGCGAAGACCCATGAAATCGGCTTTGCTGTGGTTGCTCCCGACGACCCGCTCGTTCTCGGCTGTGTGGACGCACTGGAAGAGATCGGTATTCCCTGCTTCGGTCCGTCAGCGGCTGCTGCTCAGATCGAGGGCTCCAAGGTGTTCTCCAAGAATCTGATGAAGAAGTACGGCATTCCCACTGCGGCTTACGAAGTGTTCGACTCCATCGAAGCTGCACGGGAATACGTGAAGACCGCTCCGACTCCCATTGTTGTCAAGGCTGACGGTCTGGCACTCGGCAAGGGTGTTCTGATCTGCGCAACCCGTGAAGAAGCGGACGCAGGACTCCGTGAAATCATGGAAGACAAGATGTTCGGCGACTCCGGCAACCGCGTGGTGATTGAAGAATTCCTCGAAGGTCCCGAAGTTTCCGTGCTCTCCTTCACCGACGGCAAGGTTGTCGTTCCCATGATCTCCTCCATGGACCACAAGCGTGCCGGCGACAACGATACCGGTCTGAATACCGGCGGCATGGGCACCGTTGCACCGAATCCGTACTACACCGCTGACGTTGCTGAGAGATGCATGAAGGAAATTTTCCTGCCCACCATCAACGCCATGAACGCGGAAGGCCGCACCTTCAAGGGATGTCTCTACTTCGGTCTGATGATTACGAAGGACGGCCCCAAGGTGATCGAATACAACTGCCGCTTCGGTGACCCGGAAACTCAGGTGGTTCTTCCCCTGCTCGACACCGATCTCTTCCCCATCATGAAGGCGACACAGGCAGGTACTCTCGCCGATGTTGATGTGAAGTGGAAGAACGGCTCCGCGTGCTGTGTTATCATGGCATCCGACGGCTATCCGAAGAAGTATGACTCCGGCTTCCCGCTCACCCTTCCCGAAAATCCGAAGCACGGCGCGCAGATTTATGTTGCCGGTGCGAAGATCAGGGATGGTGTGCTCGTGACCGGCGGCGGACGTGTGCTGGGTGTGACTGCGGTTGCTCCCACGCTGAAGGAAGCCGTTGCCAACGCATACGAAGCGACCGAAGACGTGAAGTTCGCGAATGCATACAAGAGAAGCGACATCGGCGCACGTGCTCTTGCCTGCGTACAGGAATGACAAATACTGGAGATTAGATAAATGGTTTACAGAGTTTATGTAGAAAAGCGTCCCGGCCTCACCGTTGAAGCCGATGCGCTGAAATCCGATATTTCCTCCTTCCTCGGCATCAAGTCCCTGGAAGGCGTCCGTGTTCTCAACCGCTACGACGTGGAAGAAATCACTCCCGAGCTGTTTGACTACGCAAAGGACACCGTTTTCTCCGAACCTCAGGTTGACGTAACCTACGACACCCTCAGCTATGACGAAGGCTCCACTGTTTTTGCGGTTGAATATCTGCCCGGTCAGTATGACCAGCGTGCGGACTCCGCTTCCCAGTGCATCCAGATCATCTCCCAGGGCAGCCGTCCCACCGTTCGTACCGCAAGAGTTTATATCCTTGCCGGTGCGCTGACTGCCGACGAGATCGAACAGATCAAGAAGTACGTCATCAACCCCGTGGAAGCTCGCGAAGCTTCTCTCGCGGAAAAGGAAACCCTCGTTCAGCCCTACGATGTTCCCGCTGACGTTGCTGTTCTCGACGGCTTCCTCGACATGAAGGAAGAAGACCTTCAGGCGTTCATCGACCAGTACGGCCTTGCCATGGACCGCGACGACCTCCGTTTCACCCGTGAATACTTCACCTCCGAAGGCCGCTGCCCCACGCTGACCGAAATCAAGATGATCGACACCTACTGGTCCGACCACTGCCGTCATACCACCTTCCTCACCACCATTGACAGCGTGAAGTTTGAGGACGAACTCCTCTCTGCCGCTTTTGAACGCTACAAGGCTCTCCGTAAGTCCCTCGGACGCGAACACAAGCCCGTGAACCTCATGGACCTCGCTACCGTGGCTGTACGTGCGCTCAAGGCTGCCGGCAAGCTCCCCAAGATCGACGAATCCGAAGAAATCAACGCCTGCACGGTCAAGATCGACGTGGACGTTGACGGCAAGACCGAAAAGTGGCTCCTGCTCTTCAAGAACGAAACCCACAACCATCCCACCGAAATCGAACCCTTCGGCGGTGCAGCTACCTGTATCGGCGGTGCGATCCGTGACCCCCTGTCCGGTCGTTCCTACGTTTACGGTGCAATGCGCGTGACCGGTGCCGGCGACCCGACCAAGCCCGTTGAAGAAACTCTCGCTGGCAAGCTGCCTCAGAAGAAGCTCGTTACCACTGCGGCTGCGGGTTACAGCTCCTACGGCAACCAGATCGGTCTTGCTACCGGTCAGGTCAGCGAACTCTACCACCCCGGCTACGTGGCAAAGCGTATGGAAATCGGTGCCGTTATTGCGGCTGCTCCCGAAGAAACCGTACGCCGTGAATGCCCCATCCCCGGGGAAATCGTAATCCTTCTCGGCGGACGTACCGGTCGTGACGGCTGCGGCGGTGCTACCGGTTCCTCCAAGTCCCACACTCTCCATTCCCTCGAATCCTGCGGCGCGGAAGTTCAGAAGGGCAACGCTCCCGAAGAAAGAAAACTCCAGAGACTGTTCCGCAATCCCGAGGCTTCCCTGCTCATCAAGCGCTGCAATGACTTCGGCGCGGGCGGTGTTTCCGTTGCAATCGGCGAACTTGCTGACGGTCTGAAGATCAACCTCGATATGGTTCCGAAGAAGTACGACGGTCTGGACGGCACTGAGCTTGCCATTTCCGAATCCCAGGAAAGAATGGCGGTTGTTGTTGCCAAGGAAGATGCTGACCGCTTCATCGCGCTTGCGGAAGGCGAAAACCTCGAAGCTACCATCGTGGCATCCGTTACCGAGGAACCCCGTCTGACCATGACATGGCGCGGCAAGGTGATCGTTGACCTGTCCCGTGAATTCCTCGGCTCCAACGGCGCGGAAAAGCACATCGACATCGCTCCCGCAAAGCCCGCGGAATACGCAAAGGAAATCCCCGCCGACTTCACCTCCGGCATCAAGGCTCTCTCCACCGACCTCAACGTTGCATCCCAGCGCGGTCTCGTTGAACGCTTTGACTCCACCATCGGCGCGGGTACCGTTATCATGCCCTTCGGCGGCAAGTATCAGACCACGCCCGCTCAGGTGATGGCGCACAAGATCTCCACCGAAAAGGCTGACACCACCACCGTTTCCCTCATGGCTTGGGGTTACAACCCGTTCATCGCGGAAAAGAGCCCCTACCACTCCGCATATCTCGCAGTTGTGGAATCCGTTTCCAAGCTGATCGCGGCAGGGGCTTCCTTCAACGAAGTTTACCTGACCTTCCAGGAATATTTTGAAAAGCCCACCCGTGCTCCCGAACGCTGGGGCAAGCCTCTCGCGGCTCTTCTCGGTGCATTCGAAGCTCAGATGGAACTCGGCATCGCATCCATCGGCGGTAAGGACTCCATGTCCGGCTCCTTCGAAAAGC
>JAFTPW010000078.1:0-7133 GCA_017463075.1 Clostridia bacterium | reverse complement strand
ACCGTCTCACCAAGCTGAAGGAATGCGGCTTCAACACCGTGGAAACCTACACCTGCTGGAACATCCACGAACCCAAGGAAGGCGAATTCAACTTCTCAGGTATGATGGATCTGGCGGCTTACATCGACGAAGCGTCTAAGCTCGGTCTGAACGTCATCCTCCGTCCCGGTCCGTACATCTGCGCGGAATGGGAATTCGGCGTTCTGCCGGCATGGCTTCTCAAGTACGAAAATATCGCCATCCGCTGCATGGATCCCGAATACATCGCAAAGGTTCGCCGCTACTACCACGCCCTCTTCGATCATATCACCCCTGCACGTCTCGCAACCAACGGCGGCAATATCATCATGGTGCAGATCGAAAACGAATACGGCTCCTTCGGTGACGACAAGGAATACCTCCGCGAAGTGGTCAATATCTACCGCGAATGCAATGTCGACGTGACCCTGTTCACCTCCGACGGCGCGTGCTGGTGGATGCTCGGCGGCGGTACCCTGCCCGAATTCCTCTGCGTTGCCAACTTCGGCTCCAGACCCGAGCAGAACTTCGCAATGCTCGAAAAATTCCGTCCCAATCAGCCCCATATGTGCGGCGAATACTGGTGCGGATGGTTCGACCATTGGTATGAACACCACCATGTCCGGGAAGCGGATGAACTGGCGGGTCTGTTCAAGGAAATGCTCCAGTCCGGCGCGTCCCTGAACTTCTATCTGTTCCACGGCGGCACCAACTTCGGCTTCATGAACGGCGCAAACTACTACGACGAATACCAGCCGACCATTACCTCCTACGACTATAACGCACTCCTCAGCGAAGCCGGCGACCTCACTCCCGCTTACTACGCAGTGCGCAAGGTCATCGAAGAATACTTCGGCAAGAAGCTGCCCGAGCTGACCGTGAAGAACAGCGACAAAGCCGCTTACGGTAAGGTTACACTCACCGAAAAGGCATTCATCCTCGATACCGTGAACGCAATCTCCGAACCCGTTCATACCGCCGCTCCCAAGCATCAGGAACAGATCGGTCAGAACTACGGCTATACCCTCTACTCCACCACCATCAACGGCCCGAGAGAAGAGCTCCCGCTCCAGTACCAGACCATGAACGACCGCGCAGTCGTCTATATCGACGGTCAGAAGGCAGGCTGGATGGAACGTACCCGCCACCACGACGAAATCAAGGTCCGCGCACTCAAGCCCGGCGAGTCCGTGAAGATGGATATCCTGCTCGAAAATATGGGCAGAATCAACTACGGCCCCGAAATGCGCGATAAGAAGGGTATGACCGGCATCCGTTTCGGTCAGCAGAACCACTACGGCTGGGATATGTTCCCCATGGAAATGACCGCCGACCAGATCGCGAAGATCCAGTACCAGCCCTGCGACGGCGGCGTGAATGCATCCACCTTCATGAGAGGTACCCTCAATATCGAAGGTGAACCGAAGGATACCTTCATCAAGCTCGACGGCTTCCACCACGGCTTCGTAGTCGTCAACGGCTTCAACCTCGGACGCTACTACCTCGACGCAGGCCCGCAGAAGACCCTGTACTGCCCCGCTCCCATGCTCAAATCCGGCGCGAACGAAATCGTCGTATTTGAAACCGACTCCTGCGAATCCAACGTCATCGAATTCGTGGACGTTCCCGACCTCGGCTGAACAATTCAATGAAATAACGAAAGCCTCCGTTTTCCATAAGGATTGCGGAGGTTTTTGACGTTTGGGAGAGACATGTCAAGTGTATCGCTGAGGGACATATCAAATTTTGTTTGATTCAAAATTTTACAGCGGTCGACCGCAAGGGATCGACCCTACGGTATTTGAGGCAACCTCTCCGGCGCGCGTGAGCCCGGATCAGAATACCTTCAGGTAACGAAATCGAGGTATTCTCCACGGCGCGGGCGAATAGGGTTAGCGGTCCCTATGAGCCGTATAAACGAGTTTCTGATACATTGGTACGCATATATCGTCATCGCACCCTAAAGTACAACCCGCAATTGCATCCGTAGAAGGATATCCAACACCAAAAGCTGCACGCAGTCAAAAAAAGAACCCCTCTACGGTATCATATCAACTACAATAACCGTAGAGGGATGCACCTTGTCCAGCCGAAAGTTTTTTGCGGAGCTTTTTTTCAAAAAAGCGACCCGTTCTCCCTCACTTAATCGCCTTGGACAGGAACGCCTGCGTCTTGGGGGATTTGGGATTGTCGAATACCTCGGCGGGAGTGCCCTGTTCTTCGATGACGCCGTCCGCCATGTAGATGATGCGGTCACCGACGCCGCGGGCAAATTCCATCTCGTGCGTAACCACGATCATGGTGCGGTCGGAGTTTTTCAGCTCGCGGATGACGCGGAGAACTTCACCCGTCAGCTCCGGGTCAAGCGCAGATGTCGGCTCGTCGAAGCACAGAATGTCCGGCGACATCGCAAGCGCACGCGCAATCGCAACACGCTGACACTGACCGCCCGAAAGCTGGCACGGATAGTTCATCATCTTCTCTTCCAGACCTACCGTCCGGATCAGCTCACGCGCGTTTTCTTCAATCTGCGCACAAACCGCCTTCTTCTCTTCCTTGAACGAACGCTTTTTGTCAGCCTTGCATGCCGTTTTCAGCTCGTCAAGCGCAAGAAGCTCCGGTGCGAGCGTCACGTTTCTCAGAACCGTGTGCTGCGGGAACAGATTGAACGACTGGAATACCAGACCGAAATGAAGCCGGTTCAAGCGAATCTCGTCTTCCGTCATCTTTTTTCCCGCACGGTATATCACCTTGCCGTCGACTGCGATTTCACCTTCGCCCGGCTCCTCAAGGAAATTCAGGCACCGCAGAAGCGTCGTCTTGCCGCTGCCGGAGGACCCGATGATGACCAGCACCTCGCCCTTGTTCAGGGAAAAATCAATCCCCTTCAGAACTTCAACCTTGCCGAAGCTCTTCCGGATGTTTTTTACTTCAAGAATTGTTTCAGACATTGTTTTCACGCCTCCGGATCAGCCCTGATAGTAGTTCAGCTTCTTTTCCACCTTGCCGAGTACAATTGTCAGTACACCTACGAAGATCAGGAAGAAGACGCCTGTGTAGAATAACGGCCAGATCAAACCCTGCGATGCATACCGCTCCGCGGATTTGATGATCTCCGCATACGCAATGACGCGCGCAAGGGATGTGTCCTTCACCAGCGTGATGATTTCGTTGCCCATCGGCGGTACAATCCGCTTGATGACCTGGAACAGCACGATTCTGAAGAAAATCTGACTCTTCGTCATGCCCAGCACCTGCCCGGCTTCGTACTGCCCTTTCGCGATCGACTCAATACCGCCGCGGTAGATTTCGGAAAAATACGCCGAGTAGTTGATGATGAACGCGATCAGTACCGCCGTCAGACGGGATTTCATCGGCATGTCAAATACCAGACCCGGCACGTACATCACCACAAACAACTGAAGCATCAGGGGTGTTCCGCGGATGATCCACACCCATGTCTTCGTGATCCACTGGATCGGCTGAATCCGGATCGAACGTCCGCCCAGATGGAGATTGAACCCCAGGGTCGACATGGATCCGAATGTGATGATAAGCCCCAGCGGAATCGCGCCCGCAAGGGTCAGAAGAAATACCAGACAGTTCTGTCCGAAATGCTTCAGAAGATCCGCAGTTACATTATAGAACAGCTCCGGCGTGATGGCGGCAAAAATCATGTTGATTCTCCAGATTTACATTTTTCTCAGACAACAAAATCCGGCAAAGGACGTGTACTCACTTCCTCCGCCGAGATTTTGTACATTTTTTGGGGAAACTTGATTCAATGTGGACGTTTGGTCAATTTACTTAACCAGCTGACCGTCCAGCTTGTACTTGGCAGCGATGGCGTCGATGGTGCCGTCTGCCATGAGTTCAGCGATAGCGTTGTTGAACTTTTCGAGAGTGTCGGGTTCGGACTTGCGGAACGCGATGCCGTAGTATTCGGGAGCGAATTCGTATGCTTCCACTACAACGAGGTCAGCATAGTCGGTGCCTTCGCCGATCATGCCGATGGAGGTAACGAAGTCGATGACGCATCCGTCGGAAGTACCTGCTGCAACTTCCATCAGAGCCATTGCCATGGTGGAGACTGCGGTGTAGTTTACACCTGCGAATGCAGCGTCGGTGGTGGCAACTTCTTCGCCTGCGGATTCAGCTTCCGCACAGATTGCAGCACCGGTCAGACCTTCAGCGGTCGCGTACTTTTCAGCGTTCTCAGCCTTTACAACGAGAACCTGCTTGTTTTCCATGTAGGGGTTGGAAATGCCCATCTGCGCCTTGCGTTCGTCGTTGATGGTCATGCCGTTCCAGATGCAGTCGATGTTGCCGGATTCCAGTTCGGTTTCCTTGGTGGACCAGTCGATTTCAACGAATTCGGGTTCGTAGCCGAGCTTTTCGCAGACAGCGGTTGCAAATTCGGTTTCAAAACCGGTGAGCTTGCCGTTTTCATCCATGTAGTTCATGGGTTCGAAATAGGTGATGCCGATTACGAAAGTTTCCTTGGAGCAGGAAGCCATGGTCAGGCACAGGCTACACAGCATGAGAGCCGCAAGTGCGAGGGAAAGAATCTTCTTCATAATGTCCTCCGGTTGACTTCTATGTAAGTCAATAAATTTCAGATTCGATTTTATCGCTTTAGTATGTTAAAGCATCATTATTATACAGCAGGACAGCATTTTTGTCAATGGGCGGATTGCACAGCTTTTTTACATAAATTTCAGCACAATCCACAAAAGGAAATTTCACACAGCATATTCATTGAAAGACGGCAGGATTTATGATAAAATGAAAGAAAACACTACATCAACGGAGCAGTTATGTTATCAGTCACATATACAGCCGCGACATACGGTGCGGACGGATACGAAGTCACAGTGGAATGCGCGTTCCGGCGTTCGCTGGCGTCGTTCGAGATCGTCGGTCTGCCCGATGCCGCCATCCGCGAGTCGGAAAAACGCATCTTCACTGGAGCGGAGAGTGCGGGCTTCCCCATTCCGCAGGGTGAAATCTCGATCAATCTCGCGCCCGCCGACAAGCGCAAGGAAGGTACCGCCATGGAGCTTGCCATCCTCGTCGCGATTTATCAGGGGTGCAATACCATCGACTGCGCGACCGGGGACTCCACATTCATCGGCGAGATTTCGTTTTCCGGCGAGATCCGTCCCGTGCGCGGCGTCCTCGGCATGGTCATCGCGGCGATCAACAGCGGGCGGCATGAGATCTACGTCCCCGCCGAGAATATCCGCGAAGCGTCGGTTGCCTGCCGGGAGGGCGTGAGAATCTACCCTGTCGAGCACATCGCTCAGCTCATCTTCCACCTCACCGGACGGGAGAGAATCGAGCCCGCGGACGTGAATCCGTACGAACAGCTGGAGGCCTATGTCTGCCGCGAGGATTTTTCGCAGGTCAAGGGGCAGTACCGTGCCAAGCGTGCCATGACGTGCGCGGCGGCGGGAAGTCACAACATCCTCCTCATCGGCCCGCCCGGATCGGGAAAATCCATGCTTTCGAAGCGTCTGCCGACCATTCTTCCGCAGATGAGCTACGAAGAAGCCCTTGAAGCGACCAAAATCCACTCCTGCGCCGGGATGCTCACCGAAGAAACCCCGTTCATTCTTCAGCGGCCGTTCCGTTCTCCGCATCATTCGCTCAGCACAGCGGCACTCGTCGGCGGCGGCAAAATCCCGGCTCCCGGTGAAATCTCCCTCGCGCACAACGGCGTCCTCTTCCTCGACGAGTTTCCGGAATTCCGCAAGGACGCCCTCGAAGGACTCCGCCAGCCGATCGAGGACAAATGCGTGACGATCACCCGTGCGGCAGGACGCGTGACCTATCCGTCGGCGTTCATGATGGTGTGCGCAATGAACCCGTGCAAATGCGGGTACTACGGCTCGCCTTCCGGGAAATGCACCTGCAAAGCCGCGGATATCCGGGAGTATCTGGCGAAAATCAGCGGCCCGATGCTCGACCGGATTGACATTCAGATCGAGATGCCGGAGCTGTCGTTCACGGAGCTGGTGAATACCGCACCCGGCGAGCCGTCATCGGAAATCCGCAGGCGTGTTGAAGCCGCACGTGCACTCTCCCGCGACAGATTCCGCGAGGCAGGATACGACGACTACGCGAGCCGTTCCAATGCCCTGATGGAATCGGACGAGCTGAGGCAGTTCTGCGCGCTGGATGAAGTGTGTCAGAAAATCATGGAGGACGTGTTCACGAAAACCGGACTTTCCGCGCGCGGCTACGATCGGATTCTGCGTGTTGCACGGACGCTCGCCGATCTCGACGCCGCGGAACGTGAAATCGTGAAGGAAGACGGCATCATCGGCGGCAGACTGAAGAAACAGCACATCCTCGAAGCCGCACAGATGCGCGCGCTGGATAAGAAATACTGGAAAAACTGAAGAAAGCACCCGCCCGGGATTTGTGAAACTGCACAAGTGCTCGGGCGGATTTTTGTCTGAACGCACAAAAAAGACGCCCCCGAGGATGAGAGCGTCTTTTCTATTGTTATTAGCGAGGAATTAAGACCTGTATCGTGAATTAACCCTTGATTGCAGCCTTGTGCTATCGCTGTCCAGGCTGGTTAGCCTAAACTTCTAATTAGCCCTTGATTGCAGCCTTGTGCAGTGCATCTCAGGCTGTGAGTGCAAATCGCTTATTAGCCCTTGATAGCTGCCTGAGCTGCTGCAAGTCTTGCGATCGGCACACGGAAGGGAGAGCAGGATACGTAGTCGAGACCGATCTGGTGGCAGAATTCAACAGATGTCGGGTCGCCGCCGTGTTCACCGCAGATACCGATGTGGAGGTTGGGGTTAACGGGCTTGCCGAGGGTGATAGCCATGTTCATGAGCTTACCAACACCGGTCTGGTCGAGCTTCGCGAAGGGATCGTTTTCGAAGATCTTGGTGTCGTAGTATGCGTTGAGGAACTTACCAGCGTCGTCACGGGAGAAGCCGTAGGTCATCTGGGTAAGGTCGTTGGTACCGAAGCAGAAGAAGTCAGCTTCCTTGGCGATTTCGTCAGCGGTGATACAAGCTCTGGGGATTTCGATCATGGTACCAACTTCGTACTTCAGGCAGGCACCGGCAGCAGCGATTTCAGCGTCAGCGGTT
>JAFTPW010000077.1:0-4445 GCA_017463075.1 Clostridia bacterium | reverse complement strand
CCCGTCTGTTCGACAAATCGGAATCAACGTAGGGAAAGGCGTCCCCGACTGTCCTCGAACGATTACAGACGTACGGGATTTTATATGATGCATGTGCAGGATTGGGCATGAAAACGAATGTGCGATTTGTGTCCGTGGGGTTGGGTTGTTGTTGTTCGACGGCGGCACGCAAGGCACCGCCCTACGATGATTCGGAATTTGTGCGCGGACGGGATGTTGCGTAAAAATCAAACCGTACATCCCATTTGTGCGCCGCAGGCTGCTTTTTAAATCCACAATAATTTCTCTTCACTTGTATTACGAAAGGAATCACATATGATAGCTGAAATTCTCTGCGTCGGGACGGAACTGCTGCTCGGCGATATTATCAATACGGACGGGGCGTTTATTGCGCGGGAGATGGCGGCGCTCGGCTTCGGGTCGTACCATCAGACCGTCGTCGGGGACAATCCGGATCGGCTCCGCGAGGCTGTGAAGACGGCTTTATCCCGCGCGGATGTCCTCATCATGACGGGCGGACTCGGACCTACGTGCGACGACATCACGAAAATCGCGGCGGCAGAGGCGTTCGGGGTTCCGCTCCACTTTGACGAGTCGATCCGGGACGATCTGGTGCAGTTTTTCGCGCGCATCGGACGGACAATGACCGAAAACAATCTCTCGCAGGCGATGGTGCCCGACGGTGCTGTGGTTTTCCGCAACAAATGGGGAACCGCGCCCGGTCTTGCTCTGGAAGGCGTGATCGATGGTGCGGTGAAGCGTGCGGTTCTTCTGCCCGGGCCTCCCGCGGAGTGTGAACCGATGTTTATCGAGTGTGTGAAGCCGTATCTCGCCGCTCTGTCCGACGGGGTAATTTACAGCCGGAATCTGCATCTGTACGGCATCGGGGAATCCGCGGCGGAGACGATTCTGCGGGATCTGATGGAGGAATCCCTCAATCCGACGGTGGCTCCATATGCGTGCGAGCATGAGGTGCGCATCCGCGTGACGGCGAAGGCTCCCACGATTGACGAAGCACGCGCGATGACGGCGGAGATGGCGGAGAAAATCCGTGCAACCGAGGCGGGGCAGTACGTGTTCGCCGAGACCGACAATCCGTTTGACGCGAAAAACGCGGTTGTGACGACGATGATTCACGAACTGCGGTCGCGCGGGATGACGTTTGCGACGGCGGAAAGCTGCACGGCGGGCATGATCGGCTCGACGGTTGGCGATATTCCCGGCGCATCGGACGTTTTCGTCGGCGGAATCATTTCCTACGCGAACGAGGTGAAGGAGAACGTCCTCGGCGTGCCGCATGAAGTCATCGCAGAACACGGCGCGGTGTCGGAAGAATGCGTCGGATTCATGGCGCAGGGTGCGGTTCGCGTGACGGGGGCATCTCTTGCGGTGTCGGTTTCCGGAATCGCGGGACCCGGCGGCGGAACAGCGGAAAAACCGGTCGGCACGGTCTGCTTCGGCGTTGCGGATGCGCGTGGGACTTACACAGAAACGAAGCATTTCAGCGGCAGAAACGACCGCGCGAAGATCCGCAGACTGACCACGGCGCACGCGATGATGCTGGCGATACGGCGGATGCGGGGCGAGATCTGAGGATAATATCGTACAATAAAACAAAGCCGGACTCACGTGAAAAACGCGGGTTCGGCTTTTTGGGTTGGTTTCGGCGTATGTTCGGGATCGGGTATAAACCGAGGTGCGATTTGCCCCCATGGCGTTTGGTTTGGATTTTCCGAAGGACAGTCGGGGACGCCTGTCCCTACGATATTGGTGATGTATGTGCGTGGACGGAGAAATCTCTTCCTCAAAAGTCCGGCGTGAATTTCTTCGTCGCGGACGAGCGTTCCTGCATATAACCGTCGAATCCCAGCTCACGGGCGAGATCGGCGGTTTTTTCGTATTCATACGTCGTGATTTTGCGGCGGATTTTCGCGTACGGGTCGTTTTCACGCTTCTCCGGCAGGAATTCCGGGGTGTACTGCGCCATGAGCGACAGCTTTATCTTCGCGGGATCGACGATGGACGCGATTTTTCTGAGAACCGCCATGGAATCGTCGCGGTGTCCCGGCAGAACGAGGTGCCGCACGATCACGCCGCGCTTCATCATACCTCGTTCGTCAAATTCGCATTCCCCGGTGATCTCCACCATTTTCGCAAGCGACGCGGCGGCGTATTCCGGGTAGTCCGGGGCATGGGAATAGAGTCCCGCAAGCTCGGGATCGGCATACTTGAAGTCCGTGAGGAACACATCCACCGTGCCGGCGAGGGCTTCGATGGTTTCCGGCTTTTCGTACCCGCCCGTGTTCCAGACGACGGGGAGTTTCATGCCGTTTTTCCTCGCAAGACGCACCGCTTCAATGATCTGCGGCGTGAAGTGCGTGGGCGAGACGAGGTTAATATTGTACATTCCGAGGTCTTCGAGAACGTGCATTTCGTACGCCAGCTCGGACGGGGACATTTCCTGACCGACGGAATCACGCCGGCTGATTTTGCCGTTCTGGCAGTAGACGCAGCCGAGCGGGCAGTTGGTGAAGAAGATCGTCCCGGAGCCGGGTTCCAGCGGATGATCGGTTTTCGGCAGGGGACCGCTGATGCACGGCTCTTCCCAGTGGTGGTGCATGATTTTCGCGACGGAGAGTTTCGCTCCCGCACCGCAGACGCCGGCAGATTTGGTTCTGTCAACGCCGCAGTTCCGGGGGCAGAGGATACAGTTTGTGAGGTCGAACATGGATTACTTGGTCTTGTTGCCCTTGATGAAGCGGGCAATGAGGCTGTTTTTCATATCCCACAGCCTGAGGGAAAGGTCGACGTAGTATTCGTGCGGGTTTTCGAAGCGGAGCACTTCCTTCCACATGGTCGCGATTTCGCGTGCGCAGTGGTCGCGGATTTCTTCAAGCGGAGGCATGTTGTAGACGAGCTTGCCGCCTTCGAAAATCGGGACGAGCAGCTCGCGTGCGGTGAAGTCCTCGAGAACGGTGCGCTTCCAGACGTATTCCGGGTCGAAGATTTCCAGCGGCTGGGTCTGATCGACGGTTTCGTCGTGGAGCATGATGAGGTCCGCCATCGCCTTGCCGGTTTCGTTGGAGTACATGCGGAAGACTCTCTTGAAGCTGGGGTTGGTGATCTTGGCGGCGTTTTCGCTGACCTTGATCTTCGGAATCAGCTTGCCGTTCTCGTCCTCGACTGCCGCGAGCTTGTACACGCATCCGAAAACGGAGTCGGATTTCGCGGTGATGAGTCTTTCGCCGATGCCGAACGCGTCCACGGCGGCTTCCTGCTGAATGAGCTCCTGGATGATGTACTCGTCAAGGGAGTTGGAGACGATGATTTTGCAGTCGGTGAGACCTTCTTCGTCGAGCATGGCGCGCGCTTTCTTCGAGAGGTACGCGATGTCGCCCGAGTCGATGCGGATGGCGCACTTTTTCAGACCCTGCGGCCAGAGAACGTCCTTGACGGCGCGGATCGCATTGGGCAGACCGGAGCCGAAGACGCTGTATGTATCGACGAGGAGGGTGGGATTGTCGGGATAGAGACGGCAGTAGGTTGCGAACGCGTCGTACTCGCTGTCGAACATCTGAACCCACGCGTGAGCCATGGTGCCGCCAGCGGGAACGCCGTAGAGCTTGTCGGACAGGGTACACGCGGTACCGGAGCATCCGCCGATGTATGCGGCACGGGCACCGTAAACGGCAGCGTCTTCTCCATGCGCACGGCGGGAGCCGAATTCGGAAATCGGACGGCCCTTTGCGGCGCGTACCATGCGGGAAGCCTTCGTCGCGATGAGGGACTGGTGGTTGAGAGCGAGCAGGACGTAGGTTTCGATGAGCTGAGCCTCGATGGTGGGCGCGCGGACGGTCATGATGGGTTCACCCGGGAAGATGACCGTGCCTTCGGGAACCGCCCAGATATCGCCGGTGAACTTGAAATCCGCGAGGAACGCGAGGAATTCTTCGCTGAAAATCTTCTTCGCGCGCAGGTATTCGATGTCGGCGGGTGTGAAGTGCAGATCCTCAATGTAGCGGATGATCTGCTCAAGACCCGCGGCGATGGCATAACCGCCTCCGTCCGGGACACGTCGGAAGAACACGTCAAAATACGCGATCCGGTTCCGCAGCTCGGTCTCGAAATATCCGCGGCCCATGGTCAGTTCGTAGAAGTCGCACAGCAGGGCAATGCTGTATTCGTCGTTTTTCATGGGAAGGTTGGACCTCCTTAGTTTATGGTATGAGAGTATGATTATTGTTGGGCGGGAGAGGGAGAGAGTGAAGAGGGAATAGTGAAGAGGGAATAGGGAAGAGGATCGGAAAAAACACTTCGTGTTTTGATTATTTAAAATGCGGAGCATTTTTTACTTTTTATCTGGTTTTACATTTCCTGCTGTAAAACCACTGTGTTTCTCGTCTGCCATGCTTCTTCGACGAGGGCGTCAAAGTCGAGCTTGGCTT
>JAFTPW010000076.1:0-3728 GCA_017463075.1 Clostridia bacterium | reverse complement strand
TCTTGGTGAGCGGAGAAATTTCAACGGGATGGTCCATGACAAAGGTGGGCTGGATGAGGTGCTCTTCCACGAAGGTTTCGAAGAAGAGGTTGAGAATATCGCCCTTGGTATGGCGCGCTTCGTACTCAACGTGCTTTTCATCCGCAATCGCGCGTGCTTCTTCGAGGGTCTTGATCTCAGAGAAGTCCACGCCGGAGTACTTCTTGACCGCGTCAACCATGGTGATTCTTTCGAACGGCTTGCCGAGGTCCATTTCGACGCCGTTGTAGGTGATGGTGGTGGTGCCGAGAACTTCCTGTGCAACATAGCGGAACATATTCTCGGTGAGGTCCATCATGCCGTGGTAGTCAGTGTACGCCTGATAGAGTTCCATGAGGGTGAACTCGGGGTTGTGGCGGGTATCGAGACCTTCATTCCGGAACACGCGGCCGATTTCGTAAACGCGTTCCAGACCGCCGACGATGAGACGCTTGAGGTAGAGCTCGAGGGAGATGCGGAGCTTGAAGTCCTCGTCGAGCGCGTTGAAGTGGGTTTCGAACGGTCTTGCAGCAGCGCCGCCGGCATTGGCAACGAGCATGGGCGTTTCGACTTCCATGAAGCCCTGCGTATCGAGGTAGTTGCGGATTGCCTTGATGATCTTGGAGCGCTTGATGAAGGTATCCTTGGATTCGGGATTGGTGATGAGGTCGACGTAACGCTGACGGTAGCGCTGGTCAACGTTGGTGAGACCGTGGAACTTTTCCGGGAGGGGCTGGAGGGACTTGGTGAGAAGGGTGAATCCGGTGACGTGGATGGAGGTTTCGCCGGTCTTGGTCTTGAAGACAGTGCCCTTTACGCCTACGATATCGCCGATGTCGTCCTTCTTGAATGCGGCGTATTCTTCCTCGCCGAGCGCATCGCGTGCAACGTAGCACTGGATGGTACCCTGAAGGTCCTGCACATGGCAGAAGGAAGCCTTGCCCATGATTCTCTTGGACATCATGCGGCCTGCAACTGCGACTTCCTTGCCTTCGAGGGCGTCGTAGTTTGCCTTGATTTCTTCGCTGTGGTGGGTTACGTCGAACTTTGTAATTTCAAACGGGTCCTGACCGGCATCCTGCAAAGCCTTGAGCTTTTCACGGCGTACGCGGACGAGGTCATTGAAATTTTCTTCGGTCTTTACGGTTTCGTTCTTTACGTTGTTTTCAGCCATTTTTCTATCCTCGCAATTTTCTTAGCCTGCGGTCTTGGTACGGGTAACGTGAACAACCTTGAGCTTGATTTCGCCGCCGGGAGTGCTTACGGTGATTTCGTCGCCGATGGTCTTGCCGATGAGTTCGCTGCCGATGGGGCTCTTGTCGGAAATCTTGCCCTTCATGGGGTCAGCTTCGTTGGTGCCGACGATGGAGTATTCGACTTCTTCGTCAAATTCGTAGTCATACACGGTTACAGTGGAGCCGAGGTTGACAACGTCGTCCTGCATGTCGCTCTCGCTGATGATTTCAGCGTTCTTGATGAGCTCTTCCAGTTCCGCGATTCTTGCGGCTACCTGACCCTGCTCGTCCTTTGCGGCGTCAAGTTCACTGTTTTCGGAGAAGTCGCCGAGGGATCTCGCATACGCCAGATTCTTCTTGACTTCTTCCGTCTTCTCGCCCTTCAGATAGTTGAGTTCGTCAACGAGAGCCTGAAAGCCCTCGGCTGTGTACTTGGTGGTCTTCTTTTCCATGGGAGATATACCTCTGTTTATAAAAATATTATTTTGCTTTGGATTGGGGATGGGGTTACCTGAATTGTTCTGAATCCGGGCTCACGCGCGCTCAGTCTGCCGCATTATTCATAAAACGTCTTCGCGGCGGCGGCGAGCTGATTGTCTTCCTCGTCGGTGATTTTGTAGACGTTCTTCGTCAGAAGTGCTTCGTCAAGCTCAACGACGACGTCGGGAACGATGCCCACGCCGTGGTAGTTGTCGGAGAACGGCGGGTTGTACATCCGGTACGTGACGGAAACCGCGCTGTAATCGGACAGGGGAATCGTCGTCTGCATGCATCCCTTACCGTAGGTGGTAGTGCCGACGATGGTTGCCTTTTCGTAGTCGCGGACTGCGGAGGTGAAGAGTTCCGCCGCGCTTGCGGTACTGCCGTTGACGAGAACCGCCATGGGCATATCAAGCTCGGTCGCCTCGGAGGTATAGGACTGGACCTCATTGCCGTCGGCGTCGAAAATGCGGATGATGGGACCTGCGGGAAGGATATAGTCGAGCGTTGCGACAATGGAGGAAAGTTCACCGCCGGGGTTATAGCGGAGGTCGACCATGAGCTTGTCGCATCCCTCAGCCCGCAGAGCCTCAACGGAATCGACGAACTGCTGGGGTGTGGTGGCGTCGAAGCTGGAGATTTTGATGATGCCGATGGTTTTGTCCGGTGCATAGACATGGGACATGACGGTGACTTCGGTGACCTTGTCGCGGGTGATGCGGAAGTCGATGATTTCCTCATAATTTTCGCCGCGGAGCACCTGGAAGACTGCCACGGTACCCACGGTTCCGCGGAGCATATTGATGGACGGGTTATACCCGAGCTCGGCAACGGACTGCTTGTCATCGCCGACGGTGTAGATCAGGTCACCGGGAAGGACGCCTGCCGCTTCTGCGGGAGAATCCGGGATGACGCTGAGGACTTCGATGAGGCGGTAGTCGGTGTTGTAGATGACATTCACGCCGATGCCCGCCATCTCGCCTTCGAGGTCGTTCATGAAATCCTGAAACGCTGCCGTGTTGTAGTATGCGGCATAGTCGTCGCCGGTTCCCTGCACATATCCTGCGACAGCGGCGTCGATGAGGGCTTCGTCGTCGAGCTCACCGATGTAGTAATTGCGGTAGATCGAGTCCACCTCGGCGATTTTCTGCGTGAGCTGGGTCAGGAAATCCCCGGATTCCTCGGAAATCTCGCCGGACTGGACGGAATTTGTGATGAGATTGTTGACCACGTCGATGGACTTGTTGAGATACCGGTCCTCGAAGTGGTTATGGAGCGCGATGTACGTCACCTGAAATGTCACCAGACAGCACAGGAGCGTGATGACAACCGTCGCGCCGATGGAAATTTTCTTTCGCATAGATTATCTGACCTTTATTTGGAAATTTTTACGCACTGCGTTTCTCTTATAATTATGCATACTTCCTTATGATTTATGCATCAATAAATCCCGAGATACGGTGCGGGGTCGGTTACGGAGCCGTTTTCGCGGACTTCGAAATGGAGGTGATAGCCGAAGGTGGTGCCGGTGAGACCGACGTTGCCGATCTGCTGACCGGATGCAACGGTGTCGCCCGCGGAAACCCATCGGTCGGACATATGCGCATAAAGAGTTGCGATGCCGCTGCCGTGGTCGATGAGGACGTAGTTTCCGTAGGACCAATGGTATTCGCTCTTCAGAACCGTACCGGAGTTGAACGCGAGCACGTCGGTGCCGTTTGCGCATGCGAGGTCAATGCCGAGGTGGTAGTCCTGCACGCCGTAGAGGTTGCGCCATCCGAAGGGAGAGGATACATACCAGCTTACACCAGCTTCGAGCGGCCATCCCTGAGAGGACGCCTGATATTTCTGCGCTTCGAGCTTCTGCTGTTCCTCGAGCTTGCGCTGTTTTTCCGCCAGCTCCCACAGATACTGCTCAAGCTCGGCGTTGATCTGGTTTTCCAGTTCCTTCTGCTTGGTATATTCCGCGACCCATGTAGCCTCAACCTGAGTAAG
>JAFTPW010000075.1:0-2629 GCA_017463075.1 Clostridia bacterium | reverse complement strand
GGTCATGGTGCCGGGGAAGTTCATGCGGCCCTCTTCGCCGATGGTCAGGTAGTCCTGCATCGGAACGATGCACTCGTCGGCCATGGAGGCCATGGCCATGCGGATGATGGCCCAGACCATTTGCTTCTGGCACCGTCAGGGTGTGTTCGCCGTCCTTGATGCTCGATGCACGCAGAGCGCAGGCGTAGGGCATGGTCTTGGTCTCGTAAACCGGTGCGCCGTCGTAGATGTAGGTCACCGTGGTTTCCGGATTGCCCGGGAGAACGCAGTAGGTGTACAGCTTGATCTTTTCATCCCTGCCGCTGTAATCCTGTGCCTTCACGTATGCCTTGCCGGCGGTGTCCTTCAGTCCGGTCAGGAACACGGAATCGGCGGTCAGCGCTTCCCACAGCTCCTTGACGGTCTTGTTTCCCTTGAGGGAGAAGTCGTAGCTGTTCGCCGCGCCGAGGTTGGTGTCGAAATGCAGGATGCACTTGACCTGCGGGTACACCATATTGATGTAGGTGTAGAGAATCTTCAGCTGACGGGTCGCGAATGCGGTCAGATCCACGTTGTCCTTGCCGTTGATGGAGTGGGACGCGCCGCTTTCGGAGATCATGATGGGCTTGCGGTCACCGTACAGCTCCACGATTTCCGCCATCTGCGCGATCATGTTGGCGTAGTCGCCGCTGCTGTAAAACAGCTTTTCCGGCTCGGTCGCTTCGCGGAGGGTCGCGGCGTTCATGTAGCGGGTTGCGTAGAGGGAAAGACCGACCCAGTCCACGTATTCATCGCCCGGGTAGTAGTCGTTCACGTTCACGTAGAAGTTGGAAACAAAGTTGGGCGAGAAGACGATGGCGGCGTTCGGACAGTACTTCCGTGCCGTGTTCGCCAGCTTGCGGAATGCCTGCTTGAACAGCTCCGGTTCCGCGAGGTTGCCCCAGACGTTCATTTCGCCGCCGATTCTGAGAAGAACGGGGCTTTCAAGGGTCGCGATGTACTTCATGGTTTCGATGATGTACTTGTCGTTCTTCTTGTTCATGACTTCCTTGAGGGAGTCGTTTTCGCGGGGCATGTTCATCGCAATTTCGATCACGCGGTCGCCTTCATCGTCGATGGGACGGAGGAACCAGTCAAAATCCGCGATCTTGTCGTCGAGGAATTCGAAGTAGAAGAGCGTCGCGGATTCGTTTTCCGTCGGCTTGCCCGCAACCTTGCCGTAGTAGATGCCGTTGTCGGGCTCGTACAGCGCGTTGTAGTCGGGAACCACGGAAAGATCGGAGGTTTCGGCGTAAACGGCGGTGCCCAGATCCAGTCTCCGCGCGGCGGCGGTGCTGACAATCACGGCATCCTTGAAGCCGAGGTATTCCGCGTAGGGAACGTAATTCGCGTGTGCTTCGGAAGCTTCCTCATATTCCGCCAGAGCGAGATGTGCCGCGGCGGAGCGGTTGTAGACATTGCCGAGGTTCGCGCCGGTGTCGATATCCAGCGGGTACTTCAGCATGATTTCTTCGATTTTTCTGCCGATCTCAATGATCTCTGTGTGATTGCCTGCCTCGCACGCGTCGATGTAGGGCTGATGATACTGCCAGTATTCACCGGGAATGGCGGCGGATACGGGTGCGGCAAGAAGCGCGGCGAGAAGGAGTGCGGAAGTCTTTTTCAGAAATTGCTTCATGACAGCATACTCCTGTTCGTTCGGATTCGGAAATTTTTGGTACAGGAATATTATACCAATATTCTGAACGGATTGCAACAATTTCGGCGAAAAAAGTTCAAATATTTTCCATGAATCCGCAAAAAAAGACCCACAGCCGTAACTGTGAGTCCGTTTGTCACTGGAAATATTTCTCGTAGCCTTCCCAGCCTGCCAGAAAGCGCATGAGAATCATGATATCTTTGCGGTTGAATTTACCGTCGTTGTTGAAGTCGTAGTCCCCGCCGTTCAGGATATATTCCTGATACAGCCTGCAGCGTCCCTCAATGCCTGCGTAAGCATTGGAGAAGCCGTCGGCGTCGTTTTTGTCAAGTACGCCGTCCTCGTTGGCATCTCCTTTCGGCGGTTTCGTTTCGGTGTTTTCGGGGAAGGGCAGTGCGGTATAACCGTTCCACGGATTCTCCCAGCCTTCGGTTCCTTCAATATAATAAAGAATCAGATTCTCGGCAAGTGTGCCGGAGGGCAGGGCATTGGTCTTTTTCAGCACGGGCGGCTTGCCTTTGAAATAGATTCCGGTGAGGGAATCGCAGCTGTAAAACGCATATGCGGACAGGGCTTCCACCGACTCCGGCAGATACACGGTCTGCAGGGAGGCACAGTCATAAAATGCATGTTCGCCGATGACGGAAACGCCGGCTTCAACCGTGCAGGAGGTATCGGTGCGTCCGTGCGGATACCGGACAAGCGTTTTTGTAACGACACCGTCATTTTCCGCATAATGATACAGCACGCCGTTCACGTCGTAATATCCCATGCCGTCGGTGTCATCCACTTCAAAGGCTGTGAGACTGCCGTCATCCCGGAGGTCTGTATCCAGATATGTCACGGAATTGCGGAGAACGAGCGTGGAGAGCGCAGTCGTTCCGGCGAATGTGGTGGGGACGGTTTCGGTTGCGTCGCCGAGCGTAACCCGTCTGAGGCTTTCGCAGTTAT
>JAFTPW010000074.1:0-4346 GCA_017463075.1 Clostridia bacterium | reverse complement strand
TCACCAAAAACGGATATGGCGATCTTGTTGTTATGAGTATGGAAACATATGAAGAAATGCTGGAAACAATGTCTGTTGACGCGGCTATCACAGAAGCGGAAGCGGAAATAGCGGAAGGTGCTGAACCGCTTGATGCAAGAACAGCATTGAAAGAACTCCGGAGAAAACACAGTGGAAAAGTACAGGGTTGAACTGTCGCGGAAAGCATACCGGGATTTGGATGCAATCTACGATTATATCACGAATACCCTCCTGGAGCCGGAAGCATCAGCCGGACTTATGGATAAGATAGAGGAAGCTGTATTTTCTCTTGAAACGATGCCGAATCGGTACGCGTACAGAAGTGTCGGCATTTATGCGAATAAAGGTTACCGCCAGATACTCGTCAGAAACTACATTGTGATATATCGGGTGAATGAAGCTAAAAAGACAGTTACTGTCGTGACTGTGCAGTATTCAGCGCGGAATTTTTGAAGCAAATTCCTCTGTCAAAAATCACAAACCCATCTTGACACCACCCCAAAATATGATATAATATCATCAGCAGAGTATTGCAAATCATAAATTTACATATTGTGAGGTATTATAGTATGAGTGCTGAATTCAGAGTCGGCGTCATCGGTCTCGGCGGACGCGGCATGGGTCACGTTCACGGCATCCTGACCGAAAGAGACGACACCGTTGTAACCGCTGTCTGCGATGTTTACGAAGACAGAATGCAGAGAGCCGTTGATTTCTGCAAGGAAAAGAAGGGCTGGGACGTTGCAAAGGTTTCCTGCTACCGTGAACTGATCGAAAGAGACGATGTTGACGTCGTTTTCGTCTTCTCCGCATGGGAAAACCACATTCCCGCAGCTGTTTACGCAATGGAATGCGGCAAGCAGGTCGGCATCGAAGTCGGCGGCGCGTATTCCCTTGACGACTGCTGGAAGCTCGTTGACACCTACGAAAAGACCCGCATCCACTGCATGATGCTCGAAAACTGCTGCTACGACCGCAACGAAATGATGGTCATGCGCATGGTTCGCGAAGGCATCTTCGGCAAGGTTGTTCACTGTGAAGGCGGCTATCAGCACGACCTGCGCAGCGAAATCGCATTCGGCGAAGAAAACCGCCACTACCGTCTCCGCAACTACCAGAACCGCAACTGCGAAAACTATCCCACCCATGAGCTCGGTCCGATCGCGAAGATTCTCGACATCAACCGCGGCAACCGCATGGTAAGCCTTTCCGCAATGTCTTCCGGCGCGTTCGGTCTCAATGACTACGCCGAAAAGAACGAAAAGGTCAACCCCGCACTCAAGTCCTACCGTTTTGCTCAGGGCGATATCGTCAAGACCAACATCAAGTGCGCAAACGGTGAGCTGATTACCCTCACTCTCGACACCACCCTTCCCAGAAACTACTCCCGCAACTTCACCGTACGCGGTACCAACGGCTACTTCTCCGAAGTCTGCAACGCCGTTTACCTCGAAAACGTTCACGGTGAATGGGACCACAACTTCTACAACAACGTGAAGGAATACCGCGAACAGTACGAACATCCGGTATGGCACAAGTTCGAAACCGAAGGCATCAAGGGCGGTCACGGCGGTATGGACTGGCTCGTATTCGACGCATTCTTTGAAGCGCTGAAGAACGGCGAAGTTCCGCCGATCGACACCTACGACACCGCGGCATGGATGGCAATCACTCCCCTGTCCGAAATCTCCATTCTCAACAACGGTGCTCCTCAGGATATCCCGGACTTCACCCGCGGCATGTGGACTCACAGACCCGACTGGGACAAGAACCACGGCTTCTACGCTCTGGACAAGTAATTTCATAAAAATCGCACAGTTTTCCGTGAAATACCGGGAAGCTGTGTTTTTTTGTCCGCAATTTTCATCCGACAGGCAGAAAAGTCCGCGCAAATCCCTTGTTTTTTTCCTTTCCGCATGGTAAAATATATATTGGCGTTTTATGCCGCGCAAAGTATCCGGATTTACCTTACATATTATTATAGACGTGTATTCTGTGCAAAGGAGAAATCATGCCCAAGACCAATCAGACAAAATCGACTTCCAATAAATCATCCAAGTCCACGGCGAAGAAGACTGCGTCCGCAAAATCCACGGCAAAGTCCGCACCGGAAAAACAGCCCGTCCAGCGGGACTATACCGTGCTCATTCAGGCGGCTCCGTACATTCTTGCACTGGCGGCTGTCCTCATCGGCGTATGCGTCATCATCGGCGAAGGCAAGGTCGGCGGCGGCATCCGCGGAATTTTCACGGGACTTTTTGCCGGCGGTGCATATGCGCTTCCCATTGTTCTGCTCGTCCGGGCGTATTTCTGGAACTGCGACAGCGAGGAAGGGCAGACTGCCGCAAAATCCGCCTGTCTTGCAATCGTGTTCGTTTTGCTGACGATGCTTCTGCATGTACTCGGCGGCGGTGATGCTACCATCGATGTGAAGAAATACTACGCTGACGGCTGTGAACTCGTCGGCGGCGGTGTGGTCGGCGGTGTCCTCGGTGAGCTGCTTCTCCGCGGATTCGGCAAGGTCTGCACCCTCATCATTCTGTTCACAGCGATCCTGTTCCTCTCCCTCTACGTTGCGGGAATTACGCCGCGCGGAGCTGTGATCTGGATTGCGTACAAAATCAAGTTCTCCGGGGAAAAGCGTGCGGAAAAACGTGCCGTCAACGAAGAAAAACGACGCACCGCACCCAAATCCCGTCAGCAGATCCGCGAGGAAGAGTACCTCGAATACCTGCGCGAGAAGAAAAAGAAGGAAAAGGAAGCCCGCATCGCCGCTGAAAAAGCCGAACGGGACGCCGCAAAGAAAGCGAAAAAGCCCGCCGAAGAAGCTCCCGCACAGCAGATTTCCGGCGGAACGCCTCCGGCAACGGTGTATCATGTGAAAAAGCGCCGCCGTGCCGTGGTGGATGTGCCCGTGTACGATGCTCTTGAGCCTTCTGCGGAAGAACCCGTGACCGTGCGCGTGGATACGGAGACCGGCGAAGTTCTCGATGAAATTCCGGAGACTTCCGTAAATACCGTGCCCGAGCCCGAGGATGCTCCCGTGAAGGACGACGGCAGAATCGACCGCGGAGCAGTGGACGAGCAGATTTTCGATGAAGTCATGCGCCGTACCCGCGAGCGGATCGAGAAAAGCCGGAAAGCAGAGGGCATCCGTGACGATGAACCCGGTACGTTTCAGGCTGCACGCAGAACCGCTCCGTCGACGGCAAACGATTTCGCGGCGGACAAATCCCAGCCCGAATCCATTGCAGCCGGGGATGTGCTCGATGCTGTCGAAATGGCGGCAATTGACCTGCACGAAAAACGGAGCCGTGTGAGCGATGCCTTCACAGAACCCGCACCCGAGCCGGAAGTGCACGCAGAAATCTCCGTGAATGCTGCGGAGGCGCCTGTGTTTGAGGAAATTCCCGATGACAAGCCGCCGTTCGATGTGGACGAGCCGGTGCAGATTCCGAAATCTTCCTCCTATGCGGCAAAGCGTCAGGCGGCATCCGCACAGACTTCGGTCAAAGCTCCCGCGAAGGAAGAAACCGACACCGTCAAGCTGGCGATGGAAGCGGACACAAACGAGTTCGATGTGACCAAGATTTTCGTCAACCCGGGGGATGCGGAGCTGCTTGACAAGCTGTCCGAGCAGTACATGCGCGATCCGCTCGAAGTCAAGCGCGAGACGGTTTCCACACCCGTTGCCCAGTCCGAGCCGGCGAAGAAGCTGCCCCTGCCCGAATACAAGTTCCCGCCGATCGAGATTTTACAGGAAGACACCTCCGGCGGCAACGAAAGCATCAAGGAAGAGCTTCAGGAGAACGCCGTCAAGCTGGTCGAAACCCTCGCGAGCTTCAACGTCAAGACCAAAATTGAAAATATCTCCCGCGGTCCCACCATCACGCGGTACGAGCTGGTTCCCGAGCGCGGCATCAAGGTGCGTTCCATTGCCAACCTTGTGGACGACATCTCCCTCAGCCTTGCAACCATGGGCGTGCGTATCGAAGCTCCCATTCCCGGCAAGGCGGCGGTGGGCATCGAGGTTCCCAACAAGAAAAAATCCACCGTACACCTGCGCACACTCATCGAAGACCCCAAATTCCAGGATGCTCCGAGCAAGCTGACCGTGGCTCTCGGTGCGGACGTTTCAGGCGACGCGGTTTACTTCGACATCGGAAAAATGCCCCATCTTCTGATTGCGGGTGCGACCGGTGCCGGTAAGTCTGTGTGCATCAACTCCGTCATCACGTCCCTCTTATACAAGGCATCTCCCGAGGACGTCAAGCTGATCCTCATCGACCCGAAGAAGGTTGAGCTGAACATTTACAACGGCATTC
>JAFTPW010000007.1:0-10264 GCA_017463075.1 Clostridia bacterium | reverse complement strand
GAGGGTGTCGGGGAAGTCCCGGAAAATGTAGGTTTCGGTTTTCGGATAGCCGTGCATGATGGTCACATGGGGAATGGCGTACTTTTCCGCAAATCGGATGTCCGACCAGCAGGCAACGGTGTTGAAGCCCCATTTCACCATGCGCCGCGCGGTCAGCTCCTGCCACCGGTCGTAGTAGTCGTCGCCGAACACGGTCCACAGATTGTGCCGGTGCCAGCTGAAGTAGTTCTCGCGCACCCATCCCTTCGATTCGGGAGGCAGCTCACCTGCGAGACAGCGGATGCCTTCGAGGTTGCAGTCCCCGTCGATGCCCACGCAGTCCAGCCCGGTCGAGAAGAACGCATATCCGTCGGGGTCAGCGAGATAATACCGTCCGTCCGCCTGCACGAGTGAGAACCATCCGGTGCCGTCGGTGAGCTTTTTCGAGAGATCGCCGCCCCATTTCGATCTGCCGTTTTCCTCGCGCGTCGGTGCGGGAGAAGCAAGCTCGTCAAGGATGCGGGACTTCATCTCCTCAACCGACTTCGTTTTGCCCGGCCAGTCACAGATACTCTTCTGCCCCATTTCGTCCACGAGCGTGCGGGTCTCCACGGGGAAGTCGGGCATTGCGTCGTAAATCCGGCACGCGTCGATGCGGAAATTCACATCAATCGTGGAAGAGGATGAGGTGATCCGGAACTGCACGGCTTCGCGGTAGTCGATGGGCTGTCCTTCGGTGACGGATTTCAGCTTGCCGGGAGTGCGTTTGAGGAACAGGATTTTTCCCTGCGTCACGGAGAAGGGCAGGGCAATGCGGGTTTTGATCCCGGCAAGAACGCCCATCTTCACGCCGCACCAGCGTCCGTCTGCGGTATGCCACTGCCAGTTGAACACTGCGGAACGGTCGTCAAGGCAGGTCACATCCACGGCAATCCAGGTGTCGGGAGTGACGGGAATGCCGTCGATGGCGCCGTTTTCCATCGGAACAGTCAGCATGCCGCGTCCTTTCGGGAAGGTGTAAACGCCGCCAGACACGGTAACATCAACAGGCGTAAAGCTGTCAAGGGAGATTTCGCGGTAGTCAGCCATTGGTTTGCTACTTTTCTGAATACGGTTCAAGAACGAAAAAGGACGTGAGAATCCGAAGATCCCCAGCGTCCTCCTGTTATTGACTTAGATTTCGATCATTTCCTTCGGGCAGTCGGTGAGATTCCGTTTGCCGCCGGGCGTTACGAGAACCATGTCCTCGATGCGGCAGCCGTACTTGCCTTCGAGATATACGCCGGGTTCGACGGTGACAATCTGACCGGGCTTGAGGGTTGCTTCCCCTGCACCTGCGGAGAGACCGGGAGCCTCGTGGATTTCCAGACCGACGCCGTGACCGAGACCGTGACCGAAGCATCCTTCGTAGCCTGCGGCGTTGATGATGTCGCGTGCAGCCTTGTCCATGTCAGCGTTCTTTGCGCCTTCGGTGATTGCGTCGATGGCAGCGAGCTGAGCGGCGAGAACGGTGTCGTAAACCTTCTTCACATCAGCGTCAGCCTTGCCGATGACGATGGTACGGGTCATGTCGGAGTGGTAGCCCTTCACAACTGCGCCGTAGTCCATGGTGAGGAAGCCTTTTTCGAGCTTCACCGGACGCGGAACGCCGTGAGGACGCGCGGATGCGGTGCCGGATACGCAGATGGTGTCGAAGGAGGGCTTTTCACTGCCTGCCTTCTTCATGTAGTATTCGAGTTCCGCCGCAACTTCGATTTCGGTCATGTTGTAGTTGATGACCTTGAGGATGTGCTGGAACGCGCCTTCCGCGATTCTCTGAGCCGCAACGATGTTTTCGACTTCGTCCTCAGTCTTCACGGAGCGGATTTCGGTGAAAATGCCGCCGAGCGCGGTGTATTCGCAATTCATGCCGTCGAGCTGACGCTTGATGCCGGCGAGAGAAGCACAGGTCATGCGTCTGTCTTCGTAGCCGATGGTTTTGATGCCGTTGCCGCGTACGATTTCAGCGAGCGTGGGCTTGCCGGGGAGGCATACTTCGCAGAGTTCGGTCGCTTCTGCACGTGCCGCTTCGATGTAGCGGAAATCGGCGAAGAGATACGCCTTTTCCATGGTGATGAACATCCATCCGTCATGGTTGTCGAATTCGGACATGTACAGATGGTTTTCGGCGGAGTTCACATAAACGGCATCCACGCCGAGCTTTGCCATTTTCTCACGGAGGAGGGCGTAACGGTTTTCCATTTTGGTCATGATGGGATCCTTCTTTTCTTTATTTTAATTATGATGCAGTTTCCGCCACTTCTTCACGTACGGCTTCTCGAGCCATCGCTTGAAGCGGAAGAACGCATTGGTTTTATCCTTGATCGGAGGTACGATGATGCAGCAGAGTCCCGCACGGTTGGCGGTTGCCGCATCGGTGAGAAGCTGGTCGCCGAGGAAAACGGAGTTGGATGTGTCCGCTCCGCAGTCTGCCATGGCCTGCTTCAGTTTTTTGATCCCGGGCTTTCCGGCGTCGGCGTATGCGGTGTATCCGAAATCACGGTTGAACAGGGACACGCGCGCCTCGTCGTTGTTTGAGACAAAGGCGATGGTGATGCCTGCATCGTTCATGGTTTTGCACCACTGCACGACATTTTCGGGAGGCGTTGGATCGTCATAGGTTGCGAGGGTATTGTCGATATCGCTGAAGATGAACCGGTACCCGCGGGAGAGGAGATAGTCCGGGGTAAGCGCGGTGAAATGCGGGAGCATATCGTCCGGCATGAGGAGCTTTTCAAAAATCATGACCGGCACTCCTTCATTTTCTTCTCAATCGCGGTGAAGCGCTGGCTGATGGTGGGATGGCTGTGCTCCAGTGCCACGATGAAGGGATGGGGATTGAGGTCGGAGAGGTTGTCCTTCGAGAGCTTGGTGAGCGCGGAGATCATGTCCTCACCATAACCTGCTTCCACTGCCATCGCGTCCGCGCGGTATTCGAACCGTCTGCCCATCACACTCGCAGGGAACATGAAAAGCGTCAGGAACGGTGCGGTGACGGAGGAGAGAGCGGCCTGCATGGCGAACATGACGTTGACGTCCTCAAAGCCGTACGCGAGGGAAATCTCCGGGATGAGCACAAACGCGGCGATGAGCGCGGTGATTCCCGCCATCATGAAGAGGGAGTACGCGGTGTTTTTTGCGGTATCCTTATGCTTGTAGTGCGCCAGCTCATGTGCGAACACGGCGACGATTTCCCCGGGGGTATAGTTGTTCACAAGATTGTCGTACAGGACGATTTTCTTGAACTTGCCGAGACCTGTGCAGAAGGCATTGACCTTTGTGGTGCGGCGGGAGGCATCCATGACGAAGATATCCTCGAGCTCATACCCGCTCTGCCGGAACATTTCGACAAGGCGTTCTCTCAGCTCACCCTCTTCAAGGGGCGTGAATTTGTTGAACAGCTTCTGGAACGTCATGTTCAGCATGGAGAAGACCACGATGAACGCGGCGAGGATGGCATAAACCCCGAAGACGAACATGCCGCCGAAGGTGTTGTACAGCGCGATGACGGCGCACAGGAGTCCCACGGTGAGGATGACGTTGACGAGGAAATTCTTGATCTCATCGGAGATGAAGGTTTTCTTCGTAGCCTTGTTGAAGCCGTATTTTTCTTCAATGACGAGGTCGCTGACGTAGTCAAAGGGAAGTCCCAGCACGGTCATGACGACGGTGTACAGCACCACGGTGAGGATGGATTTGAGATAGACGCCGCCGGGCATGGCGCTGTATGTGACTGCGTAGACATCCGTGCCGAAGAGGATGAGGTCGATCACGAACGCGGCGGCGGTGGAGAGCATGGAGATTTTCTTCCGCTCTGCGGTGTAGGCGCTCCAGCGATCGTAGTCTTCCTGATTGTAAATATGCTTGACATTGTCGGGCAGGGGCTTTTTCTTCTGCGCGGCGGAGAGGGCATATTTGAGGATTTTATAACCGAGATTGACCGAAATCAGGACGAGAAACAGGATTTTTATCATGTCAGAGGGTTACGATGGTACCGGATTCGTCGCCCTTGTAGGAGTTTTCGAGAAGTTCGGTGAGAGCGATAGCGGCGTCGATGTTGAGTTCTTCCGGAGCGGGCGTGCCGTTCTCGAGAGCTTCCACGAACTGCATGAGCGGAGAAGCCTTGGAAGCGGGCAGCTCGGGCTTGATGAATCCGTTTTCCGCGCCTGCAACCTTCTTGGAGGTGAACATGCAGTCTTCGCCGTGGGAGATGAGGGAGCCTTCGGTGCCGTAGATTTCGAGGGTCTGGGGAGAACCGACGGAAACGAAGCCGGTTTCAGCGACGCCGAGCGCACCGTCCGCGAATTCCGCAATCGCGACAGCGTTTTCGTCAACGGGCTTGCCGTAGATGTTGGTGAACATGCCGGTAACTCTCTTCGGCTTGCCGAGGAAGTATGCAAGGAGGTACATGGGATGGCATCCGAGGTCCATCATGGCACCGCCGGCCGCGTCCTTTGCTTCGAACCAGTAGTCAGGGAGCCAGTTGCCGGACACGCCGTTGTGAGCGTCGCGGTTTCTGACCATGGTGACCTTGCCGAACGCGCCTTCGTCCATCATCTTCTTTGCAAACTGAACGCACGGTCTGCCTCTCTGAGGATAGCTGATGACGAATGTAACGCCCGCTTCTTCGATTGCCTTCTTGACATCCAGACATTCGGCAACGGTGGGGCAGAGTGCCTTTTCGGTGAAGATGTGCTTGCCTGCCTTAGCTGCTTTGATGAGCACGTCGTGATGCGCAGTCGTGGGAGTATCGCAGACAACGGCCTGTACGTCATCTCTCGCGAGCAGGGCGTCAAGGTCAGCAACGAAATCGCATCCGAGCTCCTTCGCCCAGGCTTCACCGCGAGCGCAGTCATCGTCCCAGACGCAGGTAATCTCAACCTTGCCGCTGTTCTTCAGCTGATTTGCATATCCGCCTGCATGTACGTGCCACTTGGAAAGCATTGCAACTTTAATCATGTTTTGTTCCTCCGTAGGTGTATAGAGATTTAGTATTGTTGATGTTGTTAGGTAAGGGGATACGGTCGCTTTTGAAAAAGCTCCGCAAAAAACTTTCGGCTGACGAGGTTTGGGTGCTCTGTGGGATGTGCACATGTATGGTGGCGTCAGCTTCAGGGGGATTTTTATTGACGGCGTGCAGTTGCAGATGTATGATATTCTTCTACGGATACAATTACGGATTGTACTTGAAGGTGTACAGCCGATATATGCGTACCAATGTATCAGAAAACTGTTCTGGGGCTCATAGGGACCGCCGAGACCCTATGAGCCGCAGCCGTAGAGAGATTGCGGGATTTCGTAACTAAAAGCGTTCTTTGGATTTGGCTCACGCGCGCCGTGGCGACTGGCTGAACTGACGCCGATTTATTCTGCATTATGAATTATGCATTCCTCAATAAAGTCGCACATTCCGCTGACATCCGTCGGGCCGTGCGGGTGATGTCCGCAGCCGGGCTTGCCTTCGGTGTACAGCGGGAGGTTGTGTGTGCGCCAGTATTCTTCCATGATTTTCCCGTTTTCCTCCCACGGAACGACGTCGTCGCTGTCACCGTAGATGAGTGCGGCGGGAATTTTATGCTGTGCGAGAACCGGGAGCCGGTCGATGGGGTGTTCGCGGTAGGTCAGAAGCGCGGGAAGATCGAATCCATAAGCGGTCTGAATTTCGTTCCAGCCGTTATCGAGCGGATTTCCGATGCCGAAGCCCATGGGACAGCTGTACAGATTCATGACCGGTGCGTCGAGGTAGAGAAAACTGACCCGTTCGGGGTATCGCGATGCAAAATTGACGGAGCAGAGTCCGCCGCAGCTCATGCCGACGCAGGTGAATTTTCCGTCCAGACCGAACTCGCGGGAAACGAAATCCGCAAAGCGGTCTTTGGCGTCGTTGTCGGTATCCGTGCCCCAGCGGTTGACGTTGCGGAGATAGAACAGGTGCCATCCGCGGCTCAGAAGCTCCAGCTCGACTGCGGGAAACGCGCCGAAATACTCCATTTTCATCATCCAGTGCCCGTTCGGTGCGGTATTCGGATACACCACGAGCGCATCGCGGTCTTCGAATGTAAAGTCGGCGCGCCGGTACCCGAACCAATCGGAAAAACGCAGATTCATGCCGGTTTCCTCCCGAATTATTATAAATAACAGTCCTGTGTTTAGTATATCAGTTTTATGCGTGGATGTCAAGAATGCAGGGGATTTCTCCGGGATTTTCGTGGGAAATATAGCAGTATGCCGCAATGATGCGATGCATCCGACGGGCGAAAAAATCAACCGCAGGTTCAATCCGGTGACGCACGCGGTTCTGTACAGCGTAAGGAAAATCGTGTATAATACAGTCACAGGCCTGAATTCCATCCACGGAGGAAGATATGAATCTCTACATCAGCGAAAACATACGGCGACTGCGCCGTGCGAAAAACATCACGCAGGAGCGTCTTGCGGAGCATCTCGGAATCTCCACGCAGGCGGTGTCGAAATGGGAGCGGGGAGTATCACATAGTTAAGGACATCGCACCACAAATCCACGCTTACAAAACTTATGCTGTATCAACTCCCCCACCAAAATTCACAAAGGAGCCATACAACATGAAAAAACCCCTGCTTTCCTGCGAGTTCAACATGGACACCGCCTGTGTCGAACTGAAATACGCCGACGGCACAATGATTTACATCAACACCATCGCTGTTGAGAACGAGATAGCCGACAATATCTACCAGCATTCCGAGCTTGACTACCTGATCTACAATGCACCGCTGGAATACGCCGAACTCATCCTGAACGGTGATCACGAACGCTATCTGAAAACTGTGACCGAATACAAACCACACGAAAACTGATCTCCACAGGGTACTTGTGCATATGCTCAGGTGCCCCGTATTTTTATACCCGCACGAAAAACAATGGACTTATTCACACATTTCGTGTATAATTATGATATACCGAATCCCGAAGCGGACTTCGAGAAAAATGTGCTTTCTTCAATACAGATCGAGCAGTTCAAAAGCAGACTGACTGAGCAGGACAAGCGGATTTTGCAGATGCGTATGGAGGGGTATCCGCTGAAAGATATTGCAGAAGCGGTCGGATTCAAGACTCCGAGCACGGTCAGCAAGCATATTGAGAAGATTGCCGGAATGTATATGGATTTTGTTGACGGGGAGTATAACAATTTTCTGGATACGCACATTGAGAATAAGGAGATCAAAAACGATGGAAGTGGATAAATTTCAGTTGAACAAAGCCTATTATCAGCTTCATCTGAAAAGCACGGAGCTTGCCAGCGGCTTGTTTCACCGGATATTTGAGATTGAATCCGGATGGTATCATGGAAAGCACCTGACAAACGCAGACGGACAAACCTATATGAGTCACTTTCCGCTGTCTGTTGTTTCCGTCAAGGGCTACTGTGACGTTGAAGTGGATTTCGATGAAATTATCGTGTACACCAAACTGGCGCGAAAGACCGCCATGCAATATTCCTTCGAGAAATTCAAGGATTATCCGTTTGAAGCATACGGGACGGACGATTGCTATACCAATCTGCATCCTTATGAATCAACGATTGCTGAACTTTACACAGCACTTCGGAACTGCGATGAGAAGGAAATCGAATTCCGTTTCCGGTTCGATTACAGTGTTACAGGCGAGCAGATGTATGAATTTGTCAAACTTCTGCGAAGAGAGCAGTTTTATTATTGATAAACCGAATATTCTAACGGCAGTCACGAAAATGTGGCTGCTTTTTCTATGCAAAGGAGGAACCACATGAGCAAAGAACCGTTTGAACACCTGCCGGATGTACTGGATGCCAAGCAGCTTGCCGAAGCATTACAGATTTCCAAGGCAGGAGCCTACAACCTGTTGAACAGCAACGACTTTCCCACACTTCGGATCGGCGGACGAAAACTGGTGATGAAAAATGACCTGCTTGCATGGCTGAAAAGCCGCACAAACAGGAAAACGTGAAAATACAGTCAAGAGCCGGAAAAGTCGGATTTTTCTTTATAGCGCAGATGGAATCGTACCAGAATCATCTGCGGGATTTCTGTCGGAAAATCCACCTCTTTTTCCGGTTCTTGAGCTGACGAAGATTTATGAAAATCAGGAGGGTTTATGAAAACAGGTCTTTCAAAGAAGGACAAAAACACAGCAATTTATTTTAACGAAGCCGATAGGTGGATCGAAGTTCAAACCTACAACACCGATCTGAAAAAGCGTCTGTCCGCTTATGCCGCCGAACATCCGTAGTATTGCAGACAGATCGATGATAATGAAATGGGAGAGCTGATCTTCCTCATCGAAAAAGGCAGGTTCAGTTTCCGGCTGACCGTGCCGTACACGAATGAACGTCGGAAAGCGGCGAGTGAATATGCAAAAGAACACGGCATTGCCGCCCGATCACCTGTATTGGAAAATCCAACATTGGATGAATCAACACAGGATTTGCCTACGGAGGAAAATCCAACGCAATAAAATACTAATATAATAAAGTAAGAAATAATCAATTACTAATCTTATCAAATCCTATCTATCAGATGGATAAGATGCGGATAGGAAGCGCGGGAACGGATCATGTATAATATTTTAAGACATCGAAAGGATGATTGGCCTATGAAATAAACCCATGCGGGAGAGGAGTAGAAATATTGAATATATACGGTTATGTGCGGGTAAGTACCCGTGAACAGAATGAAGATCGTCAGCTGATCGCACTGCGGGAGGTCGGCGTGGAGGATAAGAACATTTTTCTGGATAAGCAGTCCGGCAAGGACTTCGACCGACCGCAGTACAAGAAGCTGCTGCGGAAACTGAAAAAAGACGATCTGCTTTACATCAAAAGCATTGACCGTCTCGGAAGAAACTATGAGGAAATTTTACAGCAATGGCGTCTGTTGACAAAAGATAAGGGGATCGACATTGTGGTGCTGGATATGCCGCTGCTTGATACCCGACGAGGAAAGGACTTGATGGGAACATTTCTCAGCGACATCGTTCTGCAGGTGCTGTCTTTTGTCGCGGAAAACGAGCGTACCAACATCCGTCAGCGTCAGGCAGAAGGCATTGCGGCAGCAAAAGCGCGGGGCGTGAAGTTCGGAAGACCGCCGAAACCGCTGCCGGAGGGGTTCCACGATGCTTATCAGCGGTGGAAACGTGGTGAGATCACAGGAACAGCGGCGGCGAAAGAGTGCGGTATGCCGCTTGCGACGTTCCGGTACCGGGCGGAGATTTACGAAAATGCCGCTTTGTTGTAAACAGGGGGATTTTACAGGAATGTGTACCTTCCTGTAAAACTATGGATAATTTTTCCGTTTATCATTTTAGCACAAATACCATTATTTTTCAAGTGCTAACCTGCAATTATTTCCAAATATAATGAAATAATTTCCTGTAAAAATTTGTTACAGGAAGGTACACTTTGTTGTCAGGGGCTTATGCCCGTAAACGACAGCAGGGGTATTGGGGACGAAAAATGATCTATATTACCAGACCGCCGTAGGAAACGGATGAAGCAACAGGTTCAGACAATCCGGGACGATGACTCCCGATGAGATTAACTTTTATGGAGGACTTATGAAAAAACGATTGATCAGTTTACTGTTGACGTTGTCAATGGTATTCTCAATGGTTCCGATGCTGGGGATTGGCGTTGGGGCAATTGGGTATTCGCACAATGCGTCGAATATGTGTTATTTGATTCCGTATGCATATTATGCGAATAAATACAGTAGTCACGAATACTTTATTGCGCATTATAATATTAACGGAACATTAAATGCAACAAATCTTGAGAGCAGTTTTAATAACAGTGTTACAACAGGTATTGCAAATTCTTTAGACGAAGCTTCTTGGATTGAGAAGAGTTCTGAAGCCTGTGTCCAGTTACTTCAGAAAGTGTTTAATCAAACAGGAGATTTTACAGTAACCGATTTATATGATAAATTGTTAATTAATATGCTTTTGGATAAAGCAGCCACAACCCTCAGTGATTCAACTGGTACTATAAAAGAGATAGCTTCTTCTACAACCGGATTATTATCCACAACGGTTAAGGTAGTTGATGCCGGTGGTTCAGGCGTAGCAGATGCAATTTCTTTTCATCAGTTATTAACCAGTTTAGGCGACGATGGTTGGACAGCATTTAAAAATACTCTTAAAGCTGATTACTTCGAAGCTTCCAACTTTGATATATATAACATTAAGGTCGGAAACAAAACTGCGTATGTAGAGGCAAATGTAATTGATAACTTT
>JAFTPW010000073.1:0-11768 GCA_017463075.1 Clostridia bacterium | reverse complement strand
TTCTGCCGGTTGTTCTGCCGCGCGGTCTGCGTACGGACACCGGATTCATGCCGGCTGTAATTTTCACGGAATGCCTGCTCTGCGACGTTTCCGCGGGGATTGTGTTCCCTCTCGGCACGGCGCATCAGCTCCGCTGTGGAAGAAGCCTGCATTCCGTCAACGGCAGATCCGCGGCCGGAAAAGCGATTTTTCATTTTTTCCGCAAGAGCGTAGTTGTTTCCGGTTGTCATGCTGCTTCCTCCTTTATGCGATGATTTGTGATTTCTGCTTTACAGTTTTTCCGCCGTTCTCAGCTTTGCGCTTCTGGAACGGGGATTGACTTCCATTTCCTCATCCGTGGGAAGGATGGGCTTTCTGGACAGGAGCCTGATTTTCGGCTTTCCTCCGCAGGTGCATACCGGGAATTCCGGCGGGCAGGTACATCCTGTCGAGAGTTTCTTGAAGGTCTCCTTGGTGATTCTGTCTTCGAGGGAGTGGAAGGTGATGACCGCCATCCGTCCGCCGGGTCTGAGTCTCGCGCATGCGTCCTCAATTGACGGTGCGATGGCATCCAGTTCCCCGTTGACCTCGATCCGGATTGCCTGAAAGGTGCGGCGCGCGGGATTCTGTGCTTCCTTCATGCGCTGTGCCGCGGGAATTGCCTGCGAGATGATATCCGCAAGCTCCGTGGTGGTTTCAATGGGCTTCTGCTGTCTGACTTCGGCGATGTGCTGTGCGATTCTTCCGGCAAACCGTTCTTCGCCGTAGTCTTTGATGATGCGGCGCAGCTCGTATTCGTCGTAGAAGTTGACCACATCGTACGCGGAGCGGGTTTCCTGCCGGTCCATGCGCATGTCAAGCGGAGCGTCCTTGGAGTAGGAGAATCCGCGGTCACCTTCGTCCAGCTGATGGGAGGAGACGCCGAGGTCCCACATGATGCCGTCGATCTGTTCGATTCCGAGCATGTCAAGCGCGGACGCGACATTGCGGAAGTTCGATTTCACGATGGTGAACCTGTCGCTGTACGGTTCCAGACGTGCGGTGCATGCGGCAATCGCGTCGTCGTCGCGGTCAAGGCAGATGAGGCGTGAGCCTTCGGGGAGGCGTTTTGCGATTTCAAAGGAATGTCCGCCGCCTCCGGCAGTACAGTCCACGTAAATGCCGCCGCGTTCGGGGTTCAGTGCTTCCATGCACTCCCGCGCCATGACGGACACATGATTGAATTCCATAATTTTCTTTCGTCGTTTGTGTGATTACAGCCCGAGTTCCTGAAGCAGGTCGTTGAAGTTTTCGGGCTCTTCGTCGAGGTTGAGGGCGTTCCAGGTTTCTTCGTCCCAGATTTCGGCGTACTTGCCGCAGCCTACGGTGATGATGCTCTTTTTGATGCCGGCGAAATCCAGCATTTCCTGCGGGAGCTGTACGCGGCCCTGGGAGTCGGGCGTGACTTCGATGGAGTTTGAATAAATATAGCGCGTGATCTGACGGACCTGCGTCTTGGGCAGTTCACTGATTTTTCTGGCGTAATTTTCCCATTCCTCAGCGGAATAAACGGTCAGGCATTTATCGCTTCCGCGAAGAATCGTGACGGTTTCTCCGAGCTGTTCCTTGAGTCTGGAAGGGATAATCAGTCTGTTCTTCGCGTCAAGCGAGTGATAATATTTACCTGTCAGCACGACGCTCATCTCCTCCCTTTCGCTCATTTTTGTGGGATTTTCCACCCTCGCGTAATATTATAACCCAATCCCGGTAAATAATCAAGAGGTTTGGCTAAAAAATCCGGCGATATTATATTAAAAAGTTCAGTTTTTCATCCATTTCCCGCCATTTCCGCTCTCACCCGACAAGGGTATCCGACAATGTGCGTCACGGTGCGTCAATCCGCGCTTTCCCGACCGTTCCCGCGGACTTCGATTTTTCCAGTATATGTAAATTTTCGCTCTTCCTGAAGCAGGTCTTTGTTCATACTTATGTCATTTTTATGTGCGTATTTTTTAATATCATTGCCATTTTAAATTTACAATTACGGGCGCAAAAAATCCCGCAGACCGTGCTCATTCAGACGCATCCGCGGGAATTTCTGTTATTCAGTTATAGCTTCACGCTTTTGTCAGTTCCGCGAGGATCAGCTTTTCCGTCACAGCAGGGTCAGCCGCACCGCCCGTCTCGCGCATCACGGCACCGAGAATCTGCTTTGCCGCCGCAGTTTTGCCTTTTTTAAAGTCCGCAGCCGCCTTCGGATTTGCCCCGATCGCCTTGACGACTGCCGGCAGAAGCGCACCTTCATCGGTGATTTTCAGCATCTTCTCACGCTGTGCAAGCACATCAGGAGACACGTTTTCCTCCGCCGCCATGTGGATCAGGCGCTTGGCATTCCCGCTGACAACTTTGCCGCCGCCGAAAAGATCACATGCCTCTGCGAAAAATTCCGGCTTCACATACTCCGCGAACGCGTTTTCGTCCAGTTTCGGCAGAATTTCCCCGATGAAGAGGCTCGCCGCCGCGGATTTGTATGCAGTCCCAGCCGCACATGCCTCGAAATACCCGGCAATCTCTGGGGTTGACGTCAGCAGATACGCGTCGTCCGGCTTCATGCCGTAGTTTTTCACCATGTCATCCGCACGCTCGTCGGGCGTTTTCGGCATGTTCCGGCGGATTCCGTCGATGTAGTCCTCACTCAGCGTCAGGGGCGGAATGTTCGGCTCGGTGAAATAGCGGTAGTCCACTGCCGTTTCCTTCAGGCGCATCCGCTCGGTCTTTCCCGTGTCCTCATTGAACCGGCGCGTTTCGGGAACAATCGTGCCGCCGTCCTTCAGAACCGCGATCTGCCGCGCAATCTCGTCATCCACGGCACGTCCGGCATAGGAAATGGAGTTGAGATTCTTGATCTCCGTCTTCACGCCCATTCCGTCCTCTCCGCAGGGTCTCACCGACACGTTCACGTCGCACCGCAGGGAGCCTTCGTTCATGCGGCAGTCGGATACGCCGATTCCCAGCAGAATCCGCCGCAGGGACGTGAGGTACGCCTTCACTTCCGCAGCCGAATGCATCACCGGACGGCTCACGATCTCGATCAGCGGAACGCCGCTCCGGTTGTAGTCCGCGTACGTGGAGTCCCCGCGGTGGATCAGCTTGCCGGCGTCCTCTTCGAGGTGAATCCGCTCGAGCGCAATCTCGTACCGCACGCCGTCCACGTTCACGGGAACCCCGCCGCCTTCACAGATCGGACGCTCATACTGCGTGATCTGATACCCCTTCGGGAGGTCGGGATAGTAGTAATTTTTCCGGTCAAACCACGACGTCCGGTTGATCTCGCAGTTCAGGGCAAGACCTGCGCGGACGGCAAAAATTACCGGCTCTTCTCCGAGCATCGGCAAAGCTCCCGGCATTCCGAGACACACCGGGCACACGTTGGTATTCACGTCTCCGCCGAACTGAGCCGGGCAGGAGCAGAAAATTTTCGTTTTCGTCTTCAGCTCCGCGTGTACTTCCAGCCCGATGACGGCTTCGTATCCCATATTTTCACTCATTTCCGCTCCTCCATTCCTGCTCCAGTGCGTATGCGGCACGGTAAATCTCCCGCTCAGCGAACCGTTTGCCCATCAGCGTCACGCCGTAGGACAATCCGTGCGCAATCTTCGGCAGGGAGATTGCCGGGCATCCGGTCAGATTCGCAAGCGTCGTGAACCGGTCACTGCCGTACAGATCCTCCGCCGCGTTTTCGTACGAACCGAGCGGGAACGCCGCACCGACCGTTGTAGGCATGAGGATGAGGTCAAATTTTGTCCATATTTCGTCCGCATGCCGGCAGATCGCGTACTGCATCTCCTTTGCACGACGGAATCCGTCACCGCCGCCCGCCGCGAGAAGCGCGTAAGTTCCCGCAAGAATCCGACGCTTGACTTCATCGCCGAACGCACCGCGCGTGTTTTTCATGATTTCCGCGGCAGAATCTCCGTCGGCATGTACCCCGTAGCGCAGACCGTCGAAGCGCGCCAGATTGGACGAACACTCCGCGGCACAGATGATGAGATACGTTTTCAGAACGGTCTCCGTGTCGGGCAGGGGCACCTCTTCCACGGACGCGCCCAGCTTTCCGAGAGCCGACGCCGCAGACATCACCACGTTCCCCTGCTCCGGCTGACAGAAGGCCTCAAATCCCGCCGCCAGACCGATCCGCATGCCCCGCACTTCTCCGCCGAGCGCATCCGTACATCCGCCGGAAAAATCCACGGAAGTCATGTCGCGTCTGTCCCGTCCGGCTATGGCATCGAGAACCATCGCGCTGTCGGTCACATCCCTCGTAATCGGAGACACCGTGTCGAGCGAGGACGCAAATTCGGTCAGACCCCATCGCGGAATCACACCGTAGGTCGGCTTCATCGCAACCGCACCGCAGAACGCCGCAGGCTGACGTGCACTTCCGCCGGTATCGGAGCCGAGCGCCCACGGAGCCATGTACGACGCAGCCGCAGAATCCGATCCGCCGGAAGAGCCGCCCGCCGAACGCATGGGATCGAGCGGATTTTTCGTCGCGCCGAAGACGGAACGCTCGGTAGCGGAGCCCATGGCGAACTCGTCCATGTTGGTTTTGCCGAGCATCGGGCAGGAGAGCTTTTCCAGCCGTTCGGCGACGGTGCAGGAATAGTCGGGCACAAAATTGCCCAGAACAGCCGATGCACACGTCATGCGCGTCCCGCGGCTTGCGAAATTGTCCTTGAGCGCGTACGGAATCCCGGCAAGTGCGTGCTCCGACGGATTTTCGTCCGCGAGAACGGCAGTTTTTTCGGCTTCTTCCGCTGTAACGGTCACGTACGCGTTCAGCTCCGGATTGGCTTCTGCGATTCTCTCCGCATAGGCGCGGGTGATTTCAAGGGACGACAGCTCGCGCTTTTTCAGGAGGACGGAAAGCTGTGCCGCAGTCAGTTTTACGATCTCGTTCATCACGCCACCACCCTCGGAACCCGGACGGAATCCCCGTCACGGTGTGTCGACTGGCTCAGATCCGCGCGGTCCGCTGTGATTTCGTCACACTGACGCAGATCCGCCGGGGTCATCGTCTTCTCCGACAGCGGCACGCACAGCTTCTCACCGGGCACTGTCTCCGCCGCCGTTTTCACATCGCGGATGTAGCTCCGCAGTTTTTCCACTTCGCCGTACAGCTCTCCGTCAAGCATCGCGGCCTGTGCGACGAAATCAAATTTTTTCTCGTTCATGTTCAGTCCTCCCGCAGTGATTTCAGAAGCGCGATTTCCGCCGCGTAGCCGTCGAGGTCATTCGGCGTCTCGAGGTAGAACGGCAGATGTTTCAGCGTCGGATGGTTGATGATCCGCGTGATTGCCTCCAGTCCGATGCTGCCCTCGCCGATTTTCGCATGTCTGTCCTTGTGCGACGCGAACGGATTGGCGGAATCGTTGAGATGAACCGCGCGGAGACGGTCAATACCGATGCACCGGTCAAACTCGCGCAGAACGCCGTCGAGGTCGCCGATGATGTCATATCCCGCGTCGCTCACGTGGCAGGTGTCAAGGCATACGCCGAGGTTGTCCCGCAGACCTTCGTCCACGCGCGCAATCATCGACGCAAGCTCCTCAAATGACCGGCCGATTTCCGTGCCCTTGCCCGCCATGGTTTCGAGAAGCACCGTCGTCCGCATGCCGTCCCACAGAACCGCGTCAAGCATCCCGGCGATGTAATCCATTCCGGTTTCCACACCCTGTCCGACGTGGCATCCCGGGTGAAAATTGTACAATGATCCCGGCAGACTTTCCAGAAATTCCAGCTCGCCGCGCATGGATTGCCGCGAATACTCCCGCACTTCCTCATGCTTGGCGCAGGGATTGTAGGTGTAAGGCGCATGGGCAAGCGGCATTCTCAGCCCGTTTTCGCGGATCAGATCGAGCAGAGCCGCAACATCATCCGGGTCCGCGGGCTTATTCTGCTTGCCGCCCTTGGGATTTTTCGTAAAATACTGAAAGCTCACGCCGCCGATGGCGAGAATCCGCTCACCCATGGAACGGTATCCGCCCTCCGTCGACAAATGGCATCCGATTGTAAACATAATGGTTCTCCGTTATTGTTGTTTCAAATTGTTCAATTCATTTTCCAGCATTTCCGAACGTACGGAACCGACGTTATAATTCCCGCGCCGTCTGCATACACTAAAGCTACCGCATCATGAATCGGAGTTTGTCATGAAATCCAGAATTTTCACGCAGAGCAGCCGGATCCGGGCAGTTGTTCAGGCTGTCACCGGCGACCGCGTTTCTCTGCACGCCGCACATGCGTCATTCTTCGTCATCACATCCGCTGTACCGTTCGCGTCGATTCTCTTCACGTTCGTCGGCATTTTCGTCCCGGACGGCTCGCCGGAGTCCCTGTTCGGACTGACATCTCCGCCCGTGCTTCCGGAGCTTCTCGGGTACGCGGCATCGGAAATCCGGAGTGTCCCCGGCGTATCCCTGCTGTCCCTCTCCGCGGTCACAACGCTGTGGAGTGCGTCCCGGGGCATTTCCGGCATCCGTGCAGGCATCGAGACCATCTACGGCTGTACCGACCGCGCGGGTTACGTCACACACCGGCTTCGCTCAATTCTCGGAACCGTGCTGTTCATTCTTCTGCTCGCGGCGACGGCGGGAATCCTCCTCTTCGGCGATCTGCTCGGTCTGCCGTCACTGAAAATCCGGTTTCCCGTATTCGCGGCGGTTCTGACAGCGGCGTTCACGGCATTTTTCGTCTCCGTCGCACGGCGAAGCACCCGCGTGAAGCACGAAATCCTGCGCCATCTGCCGGGAGCGGTGTTCTCCACCATCGGCTGGATCGTGTTTTCGTGGGGCTACTCGCTCTACATCGCGCATTTTCCGTCAGCAACCGCACTCTACGGCGGACTGGCGGCGGTGTGTCTGATGATGCTCTGGGTGTACTTCTGCATGGTAATTCTCCTGCTCGGCGCGGAGGTCAACAAGCTGTATTTCGCCCGAAAATGAATGTTTATTCACGCAATGCATACCCGCTATCGAAAATTCCAATAACCCCATAACGGGCAAAGAACGGTGTTCGGCATAAGATCCAAGCACCGTTCTGATTTTTTTATGATTCGGTTTCCAGCTCACCCGTGGTCTGCTGCTGTGTCGCGGACGCAAATTCAGCAATGTACGCTTCGTGCTGCGCCTTGGTTTCGGAGAAGTAGGTGATCCCCTTGTGAGCGTAGAAGAAATAGTAGTTCGTCGATACCGGAGACAGTGCCGCCAGCATCGCGGACGCGGAGGGATTTGCAATCGGTCCCGGCGGGAGTCCGTCGTTGGTGTAGGTGTTGTACGCCAGATCGGCTTCGAGATCCTTGCCGGTCAGCTGGGGACGTTCGCCGCTCTCGTGCTGCATCTGATAAACAATCGTCGCGTCACTTTCCAGCTTCGGGAATGTCCACGGATTGTTCAGACGGTTGTGGAACACGGAGGATACATAGAAGAACTCGGAGGGAGACGCCGCTTCCTTCTCGATAATGGACGCAAGCGTGACAACCTCGTCCACGGTATATCCGAACACCGCACTCTGTTCGCGGTATTCCTTGGTAAAAATCTGGGAGAACCGCTTGAGGAGCTTATTCACAACGGTCGCTTCGCTGGAGCTGAGGTAGAATTCGTACGTATCCGGGAAGAGATAGCCGTCGAGGCGGTAGATTCTGTCCTCACTGACGCCGTTCGCATTCAGCTCGTCGATGAACCAGTAGTCGAATTCGTAGTTCTGGATCACGTCCACGAAGCCCTCACGGGTACCGATGCCCTCGGAAACGAACAGATCGATGATCTCGTCCGTCGTGTAGCCTTCGGGGATGGTGATCTTCTTGATGCCGACGACGGGCTGTTCCTTGAAGTGATCGAGCAGATCCTCGTAGTTCATCATGCCGTGCACAGTGTAGGTTCCGGCAACGAATTTCCGGTCATCCTCCTCGGCAACGGCGAAGAGCTTGAAGATCGTCGGATACCGGATGATGTCGTTTTTGTACAGCACCTCCGTGATATCGTCAAGGGTGGCGTATTCGGGAATCGTCACTTCCACCAGCTCGTCCGATTTGACGAAAGCGAACATGTCGTTGCCCACGTTGATGATGACCAGCGCGAGGAACACCGACACAATCATGACAAAGACGATATAGACAATCGCCTTGACCACGCTGACGATGGTATTGCCGCCCTCGTCGCTGTCCGCGTATTCGATCTGCTTCTGTTTTTTCACCGGCTCGACCGGGCGTGTTTTCATCATCGCCTGTTTCGACACCGGAGCCGTCTTCGGTTTCTGCTGTCTTACGGTCTGTTCCGCCGCCTGAACACCGCGGGATGCGAGACTGCTTTTCGCGGGTGACGCCGGCTTTTCATGCATGACAGGCTTCTGCGCGGGAGTCTGTGTGCGCGGTGCCGGAGTCTGCGGGTTCACCGGACGGTTTGCGGGAAGAGCAGCACGCGGAGCGGTATTCTGAACCGTGGTCTGCCGGTTCGCCGGATTCTGCTGAGCCGCCGGAGCCTGCACGCGGTTCTGCACCGGACGTGACTGCACATTCTGCGGACGTACGGGCGGCTGTGCGGATATATTCTGTGCACCGGACGTACGCGGAGCTGCGTTCTGAGCACCCGTCTGCGGATTCACGGGACGCTGAGCCGACTGACTCCGTGCCGCAGTGTTCCGCTGTGCCTGCGAGTTCGCCTGATTGATCCGGTTACGCAGTGCCTCCGCGGTGTGCGGCTGTACCGTGAACGTACGGGTCTCGCCCATCGACGGATTCTGTCCGGGGTTATTCTTATTCTGTTCCGTAGGTATCACCTCTCATTCTGGTGATTTCGAATTTAAAATGTGAATTCCGCCATGGATGCCACCACGAACAGGATGACAACCACGAGGAAGGTGGGCGAGAAAAACACATCGGCAATCCGCCCGAAAATATTGCTGCGGGAGCCTGCCGCGTACGGGGACTCCACGTTTTCTTCCGCGTAGGAACGGTATATCCCCTGCGCTTCCCAGCACATGAGCATACCGGAAATGACAGCGATCACGCCGCCGATGAGGACGAACAGCACCAGACTCACGTTCTGACGGTCAACGATGTGCAGGACATACTTCTCGCACAGGAGAACCGCCGTGTTGTTGAGAATGTGGATCAGCATCGCCGCAAGCAGGGAACGCGTCGCATACAGAACCAGCGCGAGCATGATTCCGGAGAAGAAATACACCGGAAAGCGCACGATGGAAAAATGGGACATGGCAAAAACAATCGCCGAAAACACAATCGCAATACCGGCACCCCGGGATTCGTACTCCCCGACGATGATGCCCCGGAACAAAAACTCCTCCGTCACGGCGGGCAGAACGGCAAACGCCATCACCAGATACAGTCCGTCGAAGAAGCGCTCGTTCATGGCAAACGCCGCGTATTCCGTCACTGCGGATGCTTCAAACGCGTCCGGGAAGACCGTGTACATAATCATGCTGATGAGCAGAACGCCGCAGATCATGAAAACAGCCGCGTGAAAGAGATACAGGAGACTTGACGGCGAAAATCCGCGCAGTCTCAGGTGCGGCGTCAGCTCCTTCCCGCGGATCCGGGAGTAGAACAGGGACGGAACCCCGTACGTCAGAAGCTGAACCACAATCACGGCGAGATACGGATTTTCCGTGATCCCGAGTGCGTCGTCCGGGAGATAATTCACGCACAGCACAAGACCGAACACCACGATCAGCAGCACCGGCGTGAGCATGGTTTCCTTGAATGTACGCATTATTTTCTGCTCTTTTTGGGATCCTTCGTAACCTTCACACCCTTTTCGGTGAGGAGGATGTCAACGGAAACGTCAAAGCGTCCGCGCGGCACTTCTGGCAGGATGTAGTCGGAATAGACCACGCCGATGGTGCAGCCGGAGAACTGGGAGAGATAACGGTCGTAGAAGCCCTTGCCGTAGCCGAGACGGTAGCCCGCCTTGTCGTACACGAGTCCGGGAACGAAGCATACAGCACCGCCGGTTTCGTTGACGCAGTCGTAGACCGGTGCATCCTCAGCCGGCTCGAGAAGTCCGTAGGAATCGGGACTCAGCTCGTCGAGGGAATTCACGATGTGGTACTGCATGGTGTGGGTCTTCTTGTCGCATCTGGGGAAGAGCACCTTTTTGCCCTTCTCGAATGCGGATTTCGCAATGGGATATACATCAATTTCGTCATCGGTAGCCGCGTACAGGAGCACATATTCCGCATAACGGAAGCTGACCAGCCCCTCTGCCGCCTGACAGACAGCCATATCCCGCTTGAACTTTTCCTCGGGATCCATCTGACTGCGCAGGGTCTTGTATTCCTCACGGATATCGTCTTTCTGCTTTCTGATCATTTTGCAAGTACGGCAGCGAACAGAGCATCCGCCGCTTCGTCTCCTTTCAAGAGTCGTGTAAGGGTAAGGGAGAATTCCAGAGCGGCACCCATCCCGCATCCGGTCACAATATTTCCGTCGGATTCCACGCGCCCTCCGGTGAGAACGGCACCGTCAAGGTACTTCTCAAATCCGGGATAGCAGACCGCACGCTTTCCGCGAAGAAGTCCGCGCTTGCCGGGAATCATGGGAGCGGCACAGATGGACGCGATGATTTTTCCGGACTCAGCCGCTGAGCGGACAATGGCATCCACGTTTTCGTCCTCGTCGAGATTCTTCGCGCCCGGCATTCCGCCCGGGAGAATAATCATCTCAATATCAGCCGTTTCCCAGAGCTTTTTCGCCTCGGACATTGTGATATCGGCTTCCACTTCGATTCCGTGGGAACCGGTGATTTTTTTCGTCATCAGTTTTCCGACGGCGACGGTTTTCACATCCACGCCCGCGCGGCGGAGAACATCCACAGGGGTCAGAGCTTCGATTTCCTCAAACCCGTCTGCGAGAAATTCAAGTACCATAACGGAACTCCTTTTTTATCTATCGTACATTCGTCAGTTTCCTGTGTTTGTATGGCGGAAAGCGGAAAACAGCCTTCGCCATCTATATTATACCATTGTTCGCCCGTCAAGCGGTTAACAATCCATAAACATTCACGCGTTTTACTGAAATTTTACATTTCACCGCATGTTTTTCCAAGGATCCGGTCAGCCGCACGGGCAACATCCGCCGCAATTTCTCCACGGGTTCTGGGTTCTTCCGCACCGTCGTCGGCACAGCGGATCACATGCCATCTGCATTTTCCGGCGGCATAGGAAGCGGCACGGCGGCATCGGCTGAGGTAATCCGTATCGAGCTCGTGGATGTCCATGACCCGTCCGGTTTCCTCACTTCTTTTCCGTACCAGAGCCGTGGATACCGACTCGGGCATGTCGAGCAGAATCACGCCGTCGGGAGCCGGAAGACCGAGCTTCTCGAACTCAAAATCCCACAGCCAGTCAAGGAACGCATCCCAGTCGCGCCCGGGCATTTTCGAGAGCTGATGATAGGCATTCGCGGTGGTATAGCGGTTTGCGATCACGACGGTGTCTTCGCGCAGATACTCCTGCCGCCACTGGTTGATGTAGCTGACATAGCGGTCCGCCGCGAAGAACATGGATGCCGCGTAGGCGTTGGTGTCGTCGGGATGATCCCCGAGTCCGCCGCCGAGATAGAGCTTCACGAGAGCGGAGCCCTCGCTGTTGTAATTGGGAAAGTCGATGACATGGGTGCGGTACCCGGACTTCTCGAGGTATTCTCGGAGCAGCTGTGTCTGGGTACCCTTCCCGCTTCCGTCAAGACCTTCCAATACGATCAGTTTTGACATGATGATACTTCTTTTCTTTTG
>JAFTPW010000072.1:0-9176 GCA_017463075.1 Clostridia bacterium | reverse complement strand
GAGTAGGGAATATCGTTGTCACGGCGGTAAACGTTCGCACGGGGGTTATCCCAGGAGCGGAAGACTGCCTTAACGGCGCCGATAAGCTGGTCCTTGGGATCGGAGGGGAAATCGGTACCGATCTTAGCCTTGTATTCAGCCTTGAACTGGTTAGCGAGTTCCTTGAGGTCTTCAGCGGTGAGTTCAACGTCGAGGGTAACGCCCTTTTCTTCCTTCATCTTGTCGATGAGTTCTTCGAAGTACTTCTTGCCGACTTCCATAACGACGTCGGAGTACATCTGGATAAATCTTCTGTAGCAGTCGTAAGCCCAGCGAGCATTGCCGGACTTCTTAGCCATAACTTCAACAACTTCTTCATTCAGACCGAGGTTGAGAATGGTGTCCATCATACCGGGCATGGAAGCTCTTGCGCCGGAACGAACGGAAACGAGAAGGGGATTTTCCTTGTCACCGAACTTCTTGCCGACGATTTCTTCCATCTTAACGATGTATTCCATGATCTGAGCCATGATTTCATCGTTGATCTGTCTGCCGTCTTCATAGTACTGGGTGCAGGCTTCGGTGGTGATGGTGAAGCCCTGGGGAACGGGGAGACCGATATTGGTCATTTCAGCGAGGTTTGCGCCCTTACCGCCGAGGAGCTCACGCATGTTAGCGTTGCCTTCGGAGAACAGGTATACATACTTCTTGGACATTGTTGGATATACCTCCGCATTTTTATTATATATTTTTTGTTGCCGTAAATTTGGGACACGCGGTTCTGTGCATGCGCAAAAAAGCCCATGTACCCGCGCTTGTATATTATAGCATATATTTTTCCAAAATTCTACCCCGATATTCTATTTTTTTGAAGTTTTACGTTTATTTCACTTTTTGGGGTTCCGCGGGGCAGGGGTTTATTAATTCTGCCGAAAAGGTAGAAACGCGGTGCTTTTCGATGTCTGTTTGCAGCACTTCGCGTGCGGCGTTTTTGGGGGTGATCTGCTGACGACGCAGGGATTATATTGTAGAAAAGCTCCGCTTTTCAATTGGATTTAATGCCCTACGCAGGCGGCGATGAACCTCGCGGCGGGGCTAAACTTCATCTTCCACACTGTACCCGAAGTGCTCAGCCGTTGACATCCCTCTCCACATGTGCTATAATGTAGAAAATTATATCTCACAAAGGTACACCGAATCCTCATGATTATCAAAGATAAACAAGTTCCCGGGGAACACAGGATACCGCCGGATCCGATGGAGGACGCGGAGAACATTGACATCCTCGTCGCACGGGCACGGGACGGAGATGACGACGCGTTCGGGGAAATCGTTTCCCTTTACGAGCGCTTTGTCTACAACACCGTCTGCCGGGTTCTTTCTGCCTCGGACGGGCCGCTCAGTGATGCCGAGGACGCCGCTCAGGCCGCTTTCATCAAGGCTTGGCGCAATCTTTCCTCCTTCCGCGGTGAGTGCTCCTTCACGACGTGGCTCTTCCGGATTGCCGTCAACTGTGCGAAGGATGCTCAGCGCACATCCGGCAGGCACCGCACCGTCTCACTCACGCAGGAAGACGAGGACGGCGAGGGTGCGGAATGGGATCTGCCGGAGACCAACGAGGAGTTTCTTCCCGAGGAAAGTCTCGACAAGCGGGAACGCATCACCGGCATACGGCGCGCCATCGGCGAACTCCCGGACGAACAGCGGCAGGTACTCATCCTGCGCGATCTGCACGAGCTTCCCTATTCACAGATTGCCGAGCTTCTTTCGCTTGAGCTGGGCACCGTCAAATCCCGACTCAACCGCGCGCGGCAGAACCTGAAAAATATCCTGAAAAACGGGAACTTTCTGTAACCGTCCGGCGTCTAACGGATGGTACGGAAAACAATCACAAAATTACCACCGAAAAGGTTTGAACATGAACGATCATTTAAACGACAACAATATCCCGGAGGACGGTCTTTCCGCCGAGGAGCTTGCCCTTCTGCACGATGCTCTCGCCGCGGCGTATCCTCCTCCGAAGCAATCCCTGCGGGCCGGGGTCATGGCTCAGGTGAAGCGCGAACGTGCCGCCCTGAGAAGCCGTCGGCTGCGCACAGGATTCGTGAAAATCGGATCCCTCGCCGCCTGTCTTGCCCTTGTGACACTGGTCGGTGTCCGGGTACTGCCCGCGCTGACCTCCAAATCCGCCGACATGGCAGCCTACGACACTGCGGAACAGAACGCGGAGCTTTACACGTACACCACATCCCTCGCGGACAGTGACAACGGCATCGCGACCGCACCCGCCGAACCCGAAGCGACGCAATCCGCAGCCGCCAACGGAACCATGTCCGCCTTCGCCGCATTCTCTCCCGCTCCTGAAGCCGAAGAAGCGGCCGAAGAAGCTGTCACCGAAGCTGCGGAAGACTATGCCGATGCCGTGTTCGACGAATCCCCTGCGGAAACGATGCCTGAGACAATGGCTGAGACGATGGCTGTCCCCGAATACGAAGCGGAAATCATCGAAACCGAACGCGAGGCACCCAAGCTGATGATGGCATCCGCGCCGGAATGTGAGCACAGCGACGTCTTCGCGGACAGCTACCACGCAATCCCGGAGAAGCTCATCGCCGTCACCGGAGACGATGTCTACCTCGCGTGGGTCACCGAAACCTCCGGCTGTGAGCGCAACATCGCGGACTACCTCGGCTACCTGGAGGACAACACCTTCATTCTTTCCTCCGACATTGAGAGAATCTACGACGCCACCGATCTGTGGTACCAGTACGACTGGAATTTCGATCTCCTGAACGCCGGGGACGCCGATGCCGTGGAAGCATATTACAAAAACGGCGGGGACTTCGCGGGCATGGTCAAGCGTGCGACGGAATACAGCTTCAAGCTGGCGCTCCTTGACGAAACGGGTGCCGAGATGACCGTGGAAGTCAGTGCATGGAGCATCGCGGATCTCGTGGAAGACTGCGGCATGACCCTCTCGACCCTGACCGCCGTTTACGAAGCGTCCGCGGATGAGATTGAGGTCACGTATCCCGGCTATGAAGCGCAGGCATACGACCTCGCGGCACTGCACGATTACGCCTACTCCCCTGCAAACGACACCCCGACGCCGCCGGATGAAATCGCACCCGGACGAAGCGAAGACGCCATGTTCCGCGTGGATGCGGAGACGCTGAAGTGAGTGAATACAACGAAGAAAAGAGGCTTTGATCCGACGATGCATTCGGATTTCAGCCTCTTTTCCGCGTTTATTTCACTTTCTTATAAACCGGGATATTCTTCGTCTTCACATGAATCCACCCGGATGCGACTTCCTCGCCGGTGAAGTAGTCGACCCACTTTTCCGCCGCCGGGAGGTACACGTCTCTTTCGTCCCCCGTTCCTGCCGCGATGGGTGCAACCAGAAGATCGCCGCAGAACATGTACTCGTTGTCGATGTTGTATGTCTCCCTGTCGTCGGTGTAGTCCATGACGAGCGCACGTACCGGAGGTTTGCCGGTGTCACGGTAGTCATCGAACGCCGCCTTGAGCATCGGGATCAGCTTTTCGCGGAGCTTCAGGAGTTCGCGCACTTCATCCTCGCATTCGTGAACCACCCACGGCACACCGTCGTAGTTCCACGCGTTCACGAGGCACTGCACGGAGAAGACAATGCACTGCATACGGCGGATGCACTCTTCCTTCGAATGCGCGGAGCGGAATTCGGGCGTCCAGAGAATCCCGGAGAAGCCGGAGTTGACCACGCCGCGGATGAAGTCACGGTGATCGTACAGGTCGCTGTACAGCACGAACGGATACGATGCCGCAAGCGCACCCATCTGACGCACCTCGGACAGGGTTCTGTTCTCACCGAGCGCGTCCATGAGCGTCTTTGCGTACAGGGTGCCGAAGAGGGAGTGGTACTGCTCGCCGTCCAGTCCGGAGGGGAATTCGGTGTCAAGCGGGAAGCTCCAGCCGCCGGTGTTGTCGGACGAGTCGCATTCGTCGAGCTTGAAGCCGTCAATCCCCATCTTCACGATGTTTTCGCGGTGGTAATCGGCGAAGATTTTCCGTGCATTGTCATCCGCAAAGTCGGGAACAAGACCGCCCCATACCTTCCAGTCCCCGGAATACGGCGCGATTTCGTCGTGGAAGTCCGCATCCGGATGCGTGAAGGCGTGCTCCCAGAGATTGATGTGGAATCCCCTGTCCCTGAGGTAGTCCACAAAGCCCTGCGGATCGGGATAGCGTTCGCTCCATTTGTAGGTGCAGGAGTATGCGTGGGTATGCCAGCCGGGTTCCAGTCCGATGATGGTGCACGGCAGATCCGCGTCCCGGAAGGAATCCGCCACGGACTTGATCTTTTCGGCATCCCAGCGGCTGTACATGCGGTAGAGCATGCCGAGACCCCATTCGGGAACATCGGGACCGCCGCCGGAGAGCATATTGTACTGCTTGACGATGTCAGTGATCGTGTCTCCCTCGATGACGTAGACGTCAATCCCCGCGGCATGGGGAATCTGCACGCTCATGACGGCGGCGTTTTCCTCACGCACCGCGTAGAGCGCGTCAGTGGTCATTTCCGCTCCGCCGGCAGAGGTTCCCGCAGCACCGTTTTTCTGCTTGCCGCAGTAGAATTCCGCATAGCGCGCGGTGTCGAAGTACATGCCCCAGCCCTTGTTGGTGACGAAAAACGGGACGGGTGCGTGGGATTCGCCGCTGCCTGTGACAGGGTCGGCATTGACCGCAAGACGCAGGGTGCGGCCGCGGTGGTTGAACTGCTTGAGCTGCAGACCGAGACCGTAGATCTGGCAGTCGTCCTCAAGCGGGAATTCGACAACGCATCCGCGCGCGTTCGTCTTGAAGGTGAAGCGTTCCGCCGGGAAGTTCACGGGTGTTTCCGTGTAGGAAAATCCGTCGCAGAACACGGACGGCACCAGCTTCTCCGGGGTACCGAAGGTGAATTTTTTCATGTTGTGTCCTCCTTTATGGGGGCAATATGATTGTTTGTTACCAATGTCATTAACATAAGCGAATCCCAATGTCAGCCAGCCATACGCCACCCTATGTCATTCAGAGGGCGAAAATCACGTACAGCAAAAGCCATACACAGTGCCCTCAGAATGACAAAACCGGATGTTGGGCATGTTGACAGAATGTATGGCTTAAGTTACTGACATCGTGTTTGTTACTTCTGTCTCTGATACATCAGTACGTCAAGCACACCGGATACAACCGCAAGCGCGGCACATACGGCACGCAGAACGATCAGCACGGCAAGCTCGCCGTTCATGACCCCGACGATGAGCATCACTGCCCAGAGCGCGGCAAGGGCGAAATTGAGTACTGCGAGGGTGAGATACTTCTTTTTCATGATGTGTTCCTCCGATTTATTGTTGGGGTTTTGTTCGTGTATTTCAATGAATCCGGTTTCACCTTGGCGAATTCATCGAAGATGGATTCTCAGGAGCGGGATGGTTGTCCTGCAATTCAAACTGAAGAGGATTCCCGCTCAATCCAATTTTTCCGCAAGGTAGATCGACACGCGCGACTTGAGCATGTCAAGCAAGGTTTCCACGGGACGGCCTTCCATGGCGCGGAATTCTTCCCAGAAAATCCTCTGCACGGGGCTTCCTTCGTTGACGCGGCGCGTGATGCCGTCAAGGAGTTCACAGAATGCATCCGCATGTTCCTTTGTGAGTTTCAGCGGGATTCCGTTCGCGGTCAGAAGTGCCGGGTCATCGTCATCGTACAGGCTGACGAGAGAGCCGCTGACGACGAGGGTTCTGCCTTCGTATCCCGCAAGCTGCTCGTAAACATCGTCGCGGTAGTAGGTATATCCCCACGGCGGCGAGAAGAAATAAATCCCGTATTCGATGTATTCCTTATGTACAATTTCCGTATCCGGCGTGTTCTCTTCCATGAGGTATCCGAGAAAATCCACCGCGGCGGCTTTGTTTTCGCTCGCTTCCATGATGGCGAAGAATTCCGTACCCGCGTCCTCGACACTCAGTGCCCGCTCCTCGTTCGGCAGACCGATCGGAATCATCGTGCCCGCGTGTTCCATCATCCGCTCTGCGTACTCGTAAAGATACGTGTACGGCAGGCTCAGGTAATCCGTCGGCATCGTGTTCGGGTTGTCCTTCATGCTGTCCGCGCGGTTCATCTGTGCCGCAAGCGTGCCGTCATTGAACGTACACACCGCAGTTCTCTCGTCATAGTGGTCGTCCATGGTGCATGCGAAAAGATTCAGATTCGCAGACGCCGCATATCCGCCCGTTTCGCAGAGATCGAGGTATTCATCCATTGTCACAGGCCCGTCAAACACATTCTTTGAACCGATTTTGCAGAAAATGTGCGGCTTGATCGGGAAGAGATACTGCTCGCCGCCATCCCACTGATAGGGCTTTGTGACATAATTCAGGAGACCGTCGTAGTTGAAATCGGCGTCCCCTTTCAAGAGCGGCGTCAGATCGGTAAAAATATCGGCGCGCTCGTAGTTGGAAATCGTGTTGTCCGTATTGGCGTTCTGCCACATGACGACCATATCGGGTGCGTTCCCGGATGCCATGTCGGCGTTGAAGATGAGATACCGCCGGTCTTCCTCGTAAACCGTGTAGTCCTTGAGGAGCACCTTGACGTCCTCCGACTGCTGATTGAACGCAAACACCGGGAGATTGTAGTCATCCCGCGTACTCAGAACCGCGAGCACGAGATACTCCACATCCGGCACCTGATCCGGCGGGACTGCCGTATAGCGCATGGTGACATCCTCCCCGGACAGGACGTCGTGCAGATTCAGAAGCAAGCTGTCCGCGTTTTCCACCGTGACGGCATTGACCGACGACGCCAGAATCCCGGAAGAAAGCCAGTCCGCAATCTGTTCGGCATGCGCCGTGAGGGATTTCCGTTTTTCCGTCAGCGTGATGCGGTACAGCCCGGTGTCGTTTGCCGTGTACAGAGCGCCGTCCGCTCCGGTGAAGAGGATATCGCCGTCCCCGAGTGTGCCGAAAATCTCCTGCATATCGCCGTCAAGCGGGATTTCCTCTCGTCTGCCGTCCGTGCGGTTCACAGTGTACAGCACCTCTTCCGCCCCGGTGCACAGGAGAATCAGCCACTCTTCGTAAAGAATCACGTCCTTCCCGTCCGGGTCATCGATCGTCCACGTGAGATTTCCGGCAGTGTCGTACGCGCAGACTCCGGCGGTTGTGACGAGGATGTACCCGTCATCCAGTGCCAGCGCGTCCGTCATCGAGAAAATATTCCCGGCGCTCACATTGTAGACGGAAAGTTCGTGACCGAGGTCTTCCGCCGGCTCGAGCGACAGGATCCGGTTCCCGCCGTCATCGAGGACATTGCACCAGAATTCCGTCATCACAGCCCCGTCCGAGGCGATTTCTGCCTGCGCAGTCATGCCGTTTTCCAGCAGACTGTGGCTGACAGCAGTACCGCCGTGCTCCGCTGGAAATTTCTTCACCTTTGCGGGTGCATCGTAGTCTTCCAGTACTTCCCCGCTGAAAACGAGGGCTCTTTCCGGTGTCCCGGCATCCTCATCCGTGCAGGACGCAAAGCACAGCATCAGCAAAAGCAGTGTAATCAGGCGTTTCATGTTTCCTCCTGTTCTGTATTTCAGCGGGTTTCCCATTCCTCCCGCGCAACGGCGTACACGAGCATGTCCCCGTAGTGCTTGTCGGTATATGCCCCGGTCTGCTTCATTCCGAGAGATGCGGCGGTCTTCACGGAAGCTTCGTTGTCCTTGGTCATATAGGAATAGAGCGCGGGATAATCGGTATTCTCAAACGCCCAGTCCCGGACAGCGGATGCGGCTTCCTTTGCAATTCCCTGCCGCCAGTAATTCTTATGGATATGGTATCCGACCTCGGGCAGGCTTTCGCCGTCGATGTTCTGCATGGTCAGACCGCAGTTGCCGATGAGCTCGCCGGTTTCCCGGAGAATGACCGCCCAGAAGCCGAAGCCGTGCTGTGCGTAATGTCCGAGCGACCAGTCGATCCAGTATTTTGTGCCGCGCTCGTCGTAGGGTTTGGGGTAATGCTTCATGGTTTCGGCGTCCCCGACAATGGCAAAGAGGGCGTCAAAGTCATCGGGGGTATATTCGCGCAGAATAAGGCGTTCGGTTTCGAGGATGATTTTCATCTCACGCCTCCCGGTACCTGAAATCGTTGGTTTTGTTTCTGAGGACATCGAGATACCGTCTGCATTCGAGCCGTGCGGCGTCGGTGTTGAGGTTCCGGAAGTTTCCGCATTCGACAGCGGTATTGCCGGGCATTTCCCCGTCGTAGGACACGATCTGTTCAAGAATCTGCATGGTGATTTCGAGGACTTTTTCGTCGGGTACGTCCTTTGTGAGGAGGTAGAACCCGGTCTGGCATCCCATGGGACCGAAGTAGATGACGCTGTCCTTGATTTCGGAATTGCGCACGAAGGTAGCGAAGAGGTGTTCGACGGAATGCATGGTGAGGTTATCCATGTAGTCGCCGCAGTTGGGTTTGCGGGTACGGAGATCGTAGGTGGTGATGTCACCGTCCCGGCGGGAGACGTAAATCCCGGGATCGAGTAAGTTATGGTCAACGGTGAAGCTGGCGATTTTCTGCATATGTTTTTGCCTCCGGGTGGTTTGATTTTTATGTTTTTTTTGTTTGGTCTGTTGATTTTTTGTTTTGCCTAAAGCGTTAGGGATCTATTGGAGAAAAGCTCCGCTTTTCAATGGATTTTATGCACTGCGCGTGCGGCGCACAAGAGGACTCCACGTCCCGTCCTCTTGTGAATCACCTGCCGTTTAAGGAGCTCTGCCCCTTAAAAATCCCCGGTCTTACGCAGACAGCGGTCATATCCGTGCAGTTTTTTAGTGGAGCGAACCCACTTTATCACACGGGACACTTAGGTCCCTCGGTAAGCTCAGCCTGCGGCGGCGAGATTGGGGCGATTCGGGCTCTGGTTGTGGGAATGTGTCACGGGATTTGCCCCATAAATTTCAGCCTGCGGCGCAAACTGGGTTGTTCTTACGGCGATGCTCCGGGACGCCACCCTTAACAAGCCTTCCCCGTGCAGGCACTTTAAATTTTGGCTTTACTGACGCAGCCGGGGAAGGTGTCACGGTTTTTTCTCAAAAAATCGTGACGGATGAGGCGAGAACTAGCCTGCGGCGCGGTGTGGGTTTACGCAGTCCCAGTTGATCGACAGCCGAACAATCACACCCG
>JAFTPW010000071.1:0-3980 GCA_017463075.1 Clostridia bacterium | reverse complement strand
TGACCGAAATTCCGATAATCGTTTTTCCGGATGGAGTAGGGAATGATCTTCTCGCCCGACGCCGTCCATTCGTCCATCATGTCATTGAGCTGATCCCGGGAGTCCTCCGTCAGTTTAACGAGCTTCAGCATTCTTCCCATTCCTCCCGCAGAATTGCGTAAACGTACTCGTCATGCCCGTTCGGACGAACCTTGCGGAATACGGCTTCGCGGGTCATGCCGATTTTCTCCATCACGCGCCATGAGCCGTAGTTTTCGGCGTCGCACCGTGCGAAAATGCGGTTGAAATCGGAATGTTCGAAAACATGGTCAATCATTGCCAGTGCCGCTTCAGCCGCGTAGCCCTTCTTCCAGTGCGCCTTCGCAAGAACCCAGCCAAGCTCGACTCCGCCTTCCTCAATGCAGAAATCGCACGCGCCGATCAGCTCGCCCGATTCTTTCAGAATGATTCCGAATTCATGGTCCTTCTGCGGCCAAAGTGCCCACATCCGTTCGCAGTCCAGAAGGTAATTCTCCGTTTCGCGCAGTGTTTTGAAACCGCCGAAAAACATGTGCTGAGTCACTTCGGGATCCCCAGCGAATTTGTGCGCCGCCTGTGCATCATAAGCCGTGACAGGACGAAGAATCAGCCGCTCGGTTTCAAGAATGAGCTTCCGGGGATGCTTCCGTCTCTCCCATTCTTTCCGGATCAGGGAATTGACTGCGATATTGTGATACTTTCCGTTGAAGAGCTGACAGTCAGGAAGATTCCAGCCGGAACGCTCAATCCCCTCGAACGTAAACCCGGATTTGCGTGCAACTCTGCCGGACGCCGGATTCATAACCGCATGACGGATCACGAGCCGGTTTGCGCCGACCTCGGTGAAGAGATAGTCCGAGACGGCGCATACTGCCTCCGTCATCAGACCCATTTTCCACCAGCTTTTTCCCATGCAGTATCCAAATTCCATGATTTCGTTCCGGTCGGACTGACGTACAATCGAAACATTCCCGATCGGCACGCCGTCCAGTGTCATAACCCAGTTGTAGTACGCCGGATTATCGTAATTTGTGACCCAGTTTTCGAGCAGTGTGCGCGTTTCTGTGGCGGATTTGTGCGGCTGCCACGTGAGAAACCGGGTTACCTCCGCATCCGTTGCCCAGTTATCATACATCGCCTGCGCGTCGTCAGCGGTGAACTGCCGCAGAACCAGACGCTCTGTCTGAATTGTCTTCGTACCCTTGTGATTCAGCATGATTGACCTTCTTTCCGGATTTTATCTCTCTTTTGATGTATTATAACATATATCCCGCCGGATATCAAATGGATTCGCAGGGAGCAATCCCTTTCTCCATCGTAATCTTCCGCGGGGCAAATCCTGCCGCATCGTAGAACCGCACCGCATCCCCGTTGAACGCCTGCACATCCAGCTCCATGCGGGTGCATCCGTGCGAACGTCCGATTTTCTCCGCCTCCGCGATGAGGATGCTCCCGATTCCGAGCCGGCGGTGCGACTGTGCCACGCAGAGATCGTCCACGTAAATTATGGAGAGATCCTGCATGACCCGGTGATTCCGCACGTGCCGGATCAGGGCAAACAGGAATCCGACAACTGCACCGTCCGCCTCCGCGAGCAGAACCACGCGGTCATCGCGGCTCACGAATTCCTCAAAAACTTCCCGCGGATAGCAGATGTGTCCCTCCCGGAAGCGATCCGGACGTCCGGTACAGTGCAGCTCGGCGATTTCCCGCTGGATCGGGACGGTTTTCTCAAAATCTCCGGCGCATGCCTGTCGTATTGTGATGTTCATCTGTCATTCTCCTTTCTCAGAATATCGAGCGTGTGATGCGACATGCCGATCATATCCGCCCGCTCACAGATTGAAAAATGGTATTTCAGGTACAGCGCGAAGGTTTCCTCATCCCACGCGTCCACGGTTTCGCGGAAGTAGTTGGTGTACATGTCCGTTCCGATGATTTTCAGACGTTTCAGCGGCAGGGGCGCGGTGATTTCAAAGATTTCCTCCGTTCTCCACAGTACAAACAGATGCTCCGGATCGGAATGACATTTGAATGTCACGGGATCGATCATGCCGCGCTCCATTTCCGGCTTCAGATTGCCGCCGAAGAAGCAGTAGTTGAGCATCGTCGCCTCGTTCATGCAGTACGCCGCCATCAGGATTCCGCCGGGCTTTGTGACGCGTACGGCTTCGGCGAGTGCTTTTTCCTGCTCCTCCCGCGTGAAAAGATGGTACATCGGACCGAGCAGGAGGGTGAGATCATACGTATTGTCCGGGATGAATGAGAGATCAGTCGCATTGCCTTCGGTGATCGTCACGTTTTCGCCGGGCTCCGTGTTTTCCCGGAACAGCTCAATGTTGCGCGGGATCAGTTCAACGGCATCCACGGCATACCCACGGCGTGCGTAGTGATGCGAATACCGTCCGCTTGCCGCACCGATTTCAAGTATCCGCCAGCCGGGCGCAAGATAGCTGTCGATTGCGGCAAGAGTGGTGAGAAACTCGACGGAATTGTGACGGGATGCGAATCTGTCGTGTTCGTTTTTCAGGTTGTAGTAGTTGTTCAGTGCTTCAAACGCTTCCATGGGATAACCTCCGTGAAAATAAAAATCGGCACCGCAGTCGATGAATGACCGGGTGCCGTGAAATACTGTATTTCCGTAAAATTCAGGAAAAAGAGTATGACGAACAGACCCCGGTTCGGATATCATAATCCGCGGGATTCCACACCTTATATGCATTGTGATGATTCATGTTTTTGGTGAATCGTTTCATATCCGGGCTCCTGTTCTTTGAAAAATATGATGAAAGTATAGCACTCTCTGCATAATTTGTCAACCGGGTATTCATCGGGATTCTTCACAAACTTTTCGGCGTCGGAGGTGCATGGCAGAAGCAAAGCTGACAAAAAACGGATATGCCGGTGTGACATACCCGTTTGGGTTCCGTTTATCGGATGACGATTTCGCTTTCCGCCGTGACAGCTTCGGCGAGTGTGATTACGCCGTTTTCCGCGGTGAACGGTACTGCGTTTCCGTCGATTTCCACGGTTTCGGCAGACAGATCAATCGCCAGCTCACGCACGGTCAGGGAACCGGAGAGAACGGTGAGCTTCGCTGTGCTTTCGGTCATTTCCACGCGGCCCCAGCCGGAATCAAGCGACCAGATGCAGCGGAAATTGTCCCGGTTCACGATGGGCGCGAAGCCGATTCTCTTCTTTACCATATCAAACCTGAAGCCGGAGAAAATCGGAATCATCGCAAACGACGCCATGCTTCTCGCGTAGTTGGAGCCGCATTCGATTTCGTTCCACGGGTTGCGGTGTTCGCCGTCATAGCGGTCGCGGATCGAACGTACGATCGTCAGACCTTCCTCAATCATGCCCTCGGAGATCATCAGACCCGCCAGCGCGTACTCGAAGCCGTGCATGGTTTCCTGACAGTACGGAATCGGAATTGCGGGTTTCTTCGCGCCGTCCGGGAATGTGCAGATGATCGCACCCGCGTCGTCGTTGACGGAATACAGGCGGAAGGGGTTGTACAGCTCGCGCATGGAGGTGACGAAATTGTTTTTGAACATATTCCGCAGTGCGGTTTTCCGCTGTTCCGGATCGAAAATATCGCCGATTCCGATGATGTTTGCATGCCACTGCGCGAGAAGCTGGTCGATTTCCGAGCCTTCGCCGATCTGATACTTGATCTCGCCCGCTTCGTCGTTCCAGTAGCTCATCGCGTCACCGCAGACCTTGTACGGCTCGAGCACGGACTTGTCGGTCAGATCAACCTTCTGGTGATACCACTTGCCGTTGAACAGGTTTTCGTCCGTCCATGCCTTGCCGGAAGCGAACAGACGGTCGTATTCGTCGGCGGATTCGTCCTCACCGAGGTACCGCGCCATCTCGGATCCGCATTTCAGCGCGCAGAGATAGAAGCCTTCCAGCCACGACGACGGACCGAACAGCTCCATGTCGAGCGTGTGATG
>JAFTPW010000070.1:0-8939 GCA_017463075.1 Clostridia bacterium | reverse complement strand
TCGCGGTCAAAGACGGTGCCGCGTCCGAGGAGTTCATCCATTCTCTCGGATTCCGCAAGCATGACGGCGAGTGGCTGATCGATCTGAAGAAATTCTACCGTTCGCCCTGCCATTTCAAGCCCGATGAAGAAAACGCTTGACATCCTCGCCGCGCTGGACTCGTTCAAGGGTTCCCTGTCGTCCCTCGAAGCCGGTGAAGCTGTACGACGCGGTGTTCTCAGCCGTTTTCCCGATGCGGAAGTGACTGTATTTGCGGTCGGTGACGGCGGTGAAGGGACAGCGGAGGCTCTCTGCCAGTCTCAGCATGCCGAAATTCACGAAATTCCCGTTCACGATACCCATATGAGCATGATTTCCGCGTCGTTCGGAACGGTTGAGATTGGCGATGTGAAGACTGCGATCTTCGATATGGCGGCCGCTTCCGGAATCCGGTTTGCGAAGGAACACGGACTCGATATCATGAACTCCACTACATACGGCGTAGGCGAGATGATCCGGTACGCGGTATCCCTCGGATGCGGCGAAATCATCGTCGGTCTCGGCGGAAGCGGTACCAGTGACGGCGGCATGGGTGCTCTGACTGCACTCGGCGCCGTTTTCACGGATGAGAATGGGGCATCGCTCGACGGCATGACCTCTTCGCTCGGTCGGGTACGCTCCTGTGATCTCTCGCCTGCAGTCCGTCTTCTCTCCGGCGTAAAGCTGACGCTTCTGTATGACGCCGCGGTTGCACTGACCGGTGAGACCGGAGCTGTCCGCATGTTCTCGCGGCAGAAAGGTGCATCGGAAGAAATGCTGCCTGCGCTGGAAAACGCGATGGCGTCTTATGCATCCGTTTGTGATAATTATGCATCCGATGCTGTGTCCATGCGTCCCGGAGCCGGTGCGGCAGGCGGACTCGGATACGGTTTATCCCTGATCGGCGGTCAGCTCACACCCGGCGCGGATTTCGTTCTTGATACGATCGGATTCAGCGAAGCCGCACGTACCGCGGATCTCATCATCACAGGCGAAGGCAAAACCGATGCGCAGACCGAAACCGGAAAACTGCCGATGACCGTTGCGAAGCACTCTTGCGGCAAGCCCGTCGTGTGTCTCTGCGGAAAGAACGAAGCCGGACCCGGGCTGTATGCCTGCGGAATCGACGCCGTTTTCGCCATTGCCGACGGTCCGATTTCCCTTGAGGAGTCCGTCGAAAGAACCGGTGAACTCGTCGAAAAGTCAGCGTACAATCTTGTCGGACTTGCACTGAAATTTCAGCGTGATTCATAAAATTCAATCCATTTTTCTGTATAAACAAAACAATCCCGTCAGCCACGGTTCAAGCCATGGTTAACGGGATTTATTTTTGCATTACAGACCAAGTGAGGACGCAGTCACGCTGATCCATGCGGGGCATGAAAAGTAACGGACGTCGTTTTCCTCGATCCGGCAGGTGCGGCTGACAAACCGTCTGGTTGCCGAATCGGTTGTGTGACGCGGGAGACGCAGGTTCAGAGAACCCTTACGTGCGGCCGCAACAATGATTTTTTCGCCCTCTTCGCCTTCGGGATAGCGGATGTAGACGAAATGCTCGTCCGTCAGCGAGAGGATCCGGAAGAGACCATCGCGGAACAGTGCGTGATTCTTGCGCATGCCGCCGATTTTGCGGTAGAATGCGAGCAGTTCCTCGTTGATGTCATGCCACGGGAACGGTCTGCGGCAGAAGGGATCGCGATATCCTTCCACACCGGCCTCATCACCGTAGAACACACACGGAACCCCCGGCAGACCGCCGATAATGCCGTACGCGAGCTTCAATTTTCCGATCGCTGCGGATTTTTCCTCAGCCGTCATACGCATCACCGACAGTTCATCGTTGGTATGCTCGCCGCTGGGTTCTCCGCCGAGATTGGTCAGAATCCGCTCGGTATCATGCGTTCCGAGAAAATTCAGAAGGTTATCGGACGAAGCCTTCGGATAACGGCGATAGGTTCCTTCCGTGAATTTCCGGAGCATGTCACAGCATCCGTCCTTCACGTAGGAAATGATCGCGCTTCGCAGAGGATAGTTCATCACGGAGTCGAGCTGACCGCCGCGGAGATAATTCCGCCGTCTGTTGTACGCAACCTTGTCCGTCGCGTCTTCCCAGACCTCGCCGATGATGACGCCGTCCGGATTGTGCGACTTGATGCCGTCACGAAGACTGTATAAAAATTCATCCGACAGCTCATCTGCAACATCGAGGCGCCATCCGGAAACACCGACATCCATCCACTTCTTCACGACGGAATCGCAGATGAACGACTGAAATTCCCTGCTGTTGCCGCTGACTCTCGGGACGACCTTGATGCCCCACCAGCACTCGTATTCATCGGGATGCTTGGTAAAGTTGTACCACAAATAGTACGGCGATTCCTCCGACTGATACGCGCCGACGCTGTCGTAGGTTCCCTTCTGGTTGAAGTAGACGCTGTCGGAGCCGGTATGGTTGAACACGCCGTCGAGAAGGATGCTGATTTCCTTCTCTTTTGCTTTTTCGCAGAGCTCACGGAGTGCTTCATCGCCGCCGAACATGGAGTCAACGGTGAGATAGTCCCCGGTGTCGTATTTATGATTGGAATAAGCGTCAAAAATGGGCGATAAATAGATCGTTTTCGTGCCGAGAGACGCGATATAATCGAGTTTTTCGATCACACCGTACAGGTCTCCGCCGAAAAAGACATTATTCGCCACCTCTGCGCCGGGATACTCACCGTACTGCGGAATGCCGTTTTCCCAGTCGTGATCGAGCTCTGCACCGGATTTCACCGCGCATCTGCCGCTCGAACGGAACCGGTCGACAAATACATGATAAACGATGCCTTCGGTGAATCCTGCGGAAGTGCGGTAATCGTCCGCGTGAATCAGGAGCTGACGTTCGCCGATGAAATTGCGGATCTCAGTCAGTTCCGTGGGAGCTTCGCCGCCGACAGTGACTTCCCCATTCTCGGTTTTGATGTTGTAGTGATAATAGAACAGACCGTCGTTCTCAAGACCGCACAGCGAAAGAAGCTCGTCAAAGCGGATCTCACGCGCGAACTCAATGTATGAATAACCGGATTTCTGGCGTTCGAATGCAAGTTTATGCAGAATCGTCTTGCCGGAATTCCAGCCGTCCGCGTGGATCACCATCTCAGCGGAAACGGGTTTGATATTTCTGTCTGCCTTTAAGAGAAAACGGACGGTGCCGCCGCTCGGAAAAGCTCCGAACAACGACACGTCACGCATTTCTTTGGTATCAAATTTTCTTTCTTCGAACCGGAAACTCATTTTGCAGGTACAATGTGCCAGATATTTTCGGCATAGTCGCGGATGCTGCGGTCGGAGGAGAAGAAGCCTGCGCATGCAATATTCATCAGGGACTTTCTCGTCCAAGCGTCCTCGTTGTGGTAGGTTTCGATCATGGTGTCGAAGGTGTTCATGTAGGAGTCGAAATCTGCCAGACACATGTACGGGTCTGCAACGCCGTGGCTGTACAGGAAGTAGTTCACCATGTGGCTGAAGTTGTTGCCTGCAAAGCTGCCGCGGAGACGGTCGATGGTGCTTCTCAGACGATCGCTGTTGGTGTAGTACTGGAGAGAGCTGTAACCGTGCTTCCAGAGTTCATCCACTTCGTTGGACTTGAGACCGAAGATGTAGATGTTATCGTCACCCACAGCTTCGCGCATTTCCACGTTCGCACCGTCGAGGGTACCGAGGGTCAGCGCGCCGTTTACCATGAACTTCATGCAGCCGGTACCGCTGGCTTCCTTACCTGCAAGAGAAATCTGTTCACTGATATCAGAAGAAGGCATGAGAACTTCTGCGGTGGATACGTTGTAGTCCTCGAGGTAAACAACCTTGATGATATCGCGTGCCTTGGGATCCCGTGCGATTTCTTCTCCAAGGCTCCAGATGAGCTTGATGATATCCTTCGCCATGTAGTAGCCGGGAGCAGCCTTACCGCCGAAGATGAAGGTGGTAGGAGTGAAATTGCCGTTGGGATTTGCCTTGATTTCGTTGTACAGGGAGATAATCTTGAGCACGTTCAGAAGCTGACGCTTGTATTCGTGCATACGCTTGACCTGAACGTCGAATACGGAATTGATATCGAGCGTCTTGCCGGTCTTGTTGAAGTAATACTTGGAGAACGCAAGCTTGTTGTCGGTCTTGATGGTGCGGAGACGTTCCTTGACCGCTTCATCGTCCGCGTATGCCTTGAAGCCGGAGAGCTGTTCAAAGTCCTTGCGGTAGCCGGTACCGATGGTTTCATCGAGCAGAGCGGTCAGACCGGGGTTGGAGAAGCACAGCCAGCGGCGCATTGCGATACCGTTGGTCACGTTGGTGAACTTGTAGGGCATCGCCTTGTAGTAGTCATGGAAAACGGTCGCCTTGAGAATATCGGAGTGAAGCGCGGATACACCGTTGACGGTATGGGACGCTGCTACGCTGAGATTTGCCATGCGAACCTGAGAATAACCGATGATGGACATACGGGAAATTCTGTCCCAGTCGCCGGGATACATGTTCCACAGGTCTGCGCAGAGACGGCGGTTGATTTCTTCCACGATCATGTAGATTCTGGGCAGCTTGAGTCTGAACAGGTAAACATTCCACTTTTCCAGAGCTTCGGGAAGGACGGTGTGGTTGGTGTAGGACATAACCTTGGTAACCACGGACCATGCGGCATCCCATGTGTAGGAGTAAACGTCCATGAGGATACGCATCAGCTCGGGAACACACAGTGCGGGATGGGTATCGTTGATGTGGATGGAAACCTTGTCGGCAAAGTTGTAGAGAGTGCCGTATGCCGCCAGATGGTCGGAAATGATGCTCTGGAGGGACGCGGATACAAGGAAGTACTGCTGAGTCAGACGGAGCAGCTTACCTTCATCGTGTTCGTCGGAGGGATAGAGCACCTTGGAGATAACTTCCGCATTGGATCTTTCCTGAATCGCCTGAACATACTGACCCTGAGAGAACAGGTTCATGTTGAAGTTGGTCATATCAACAGCCTTCCAGAGACGGAGTGCGTTGACTGCCTGAGAATCGTAGCCGGGGATCATCATGTCGTAAGGAACGGCGCGGACATCCTGATAGTTGTCATACTGGATGGTGCACTTGCCGTTGACCCACTTCTCTTCCACGGTGCCGCCGAGACGTACAGTGAACGCCTTGTCGGTACGCGGAACGAGCCAGGAAGAGCCTTCGTTCATCCAGCTGTCGGGAAGTTCGACCTGATTGCCGTCGATGATGCGCTGCTTGAACAGGCCGTATTCATACAGAATGGAGAAGCCGGTAGCCGCGTAGTCGAGGGAGGACAGGGAGTCCATGAAGCATGCCGCAAGACGACCGAGACCGCCGTTGCCGAGACCCGGGTCGGGTTCCATCTCGTAAATCTTGTCGAGGTCGAATCCCATGTTTGCCAGAGCCTTGCGGTATTCTTCGTCCAGACCAAGGTTCATCAGGTTGTTTTTGAGCTGACGGCCAACCAGGAATTCCATGCACATATAGTACACCTTCTTGGGGTGCACCTTCTTCACTTTATTGTGGAAGATGGAACGCTTCTCGGTGAGAACGTCCTTTACGCTCAGGGCGACTGCCTTATAGAGCTGTTCGTCGGTAGCTTCGTCCAGAGCAACACCGAAGTAACGTGTCAGCTTTGCGGAAATATTCGCTCTGATCTCTGCTTCGGTCATAGGTTTGTTGTTTTCCATAAATTTACTTTAAGCCTCTTAAAATCCGCATAGGCGCAGCCGATTCAAAAACCAACTGCGCCGATGCTAAAATCGTACTATTATATTTTACAACAAAGCGGAATAAATATCAATGTATTTTTTAGCCGAAACATTCCAGGAAAAATCGACTTTCATGACATTTCTCACAAGTTGCGTCCATTTCGCCTTGTCGGAATACATTGCAAGTGCATAATCGATAACTTTCATCATCTCATGTGCATTGTAATTCGCGAAGGAGAAGCCGTTGCCGGTGCCTTCGTATTCGTTGTATGCCTTGATGGTATCTGCCAGACCGCCGCATTCACGGACGATCGGAACGGTGCCGTAACGGGATGCGATCATCTGGGACAGACCGCAGGGTTCGCTCTTGGAAGGCATGAGGAACATATCCGCGCCGGCATAGAATTTCTTGGAAAGAACCTTGTTGTATTCCAGCTTGATGCATACCTTTTCGGGGTACCGCATTTCCAGATCCTTGAAGAATTCTTCCAGCTCGGTCTCGCCGGTTCCGAGGAGCACGAACTGCACATCGTTCTTCATGATGATTTCTTCAAGCACATGACGTACGAGGTCAAAGCCCTTGTGAGCCGCCAGACGGGAAACCATCGCGATGATGGGTGTGTTTTCGTCAACCTTGAAGCCGCAGAGTCTCTGAAGCTCAGCCTTGTCCTCAGCCTTGCCGGAGAGATCGGAAACGTCGAAGTTCGCCGCGATATCCGGGTCGGTTTCGGAGTTGTAGTAATCCACGTCGATACCGTTTACGATGCCGGTGAGTCTGCCTTCCGCCTCGGTCTGACGGAGGATGTGATGCAGACCGCTGGAGTAGTATTCGGTGAGGATTTCATGCGCGTAGGTGTTGCTGACGGTGCTGACCATATCGGAGCAGACGATGGCGCCCTTGAGCAGGTTGATGCATCCGTTGTATTCCACAATGTTGCGGTCCCATTCGGGCAGTTCGAACACTTCGCTGAGGATGCTGAAGTCGTAAATGCCCTGATAGTCGATGTTGTGGATGGTGAACAGGGTGGAGATGTGCTGATATTCGGGCAGGTGGGAGAAGCGTCTCTTGAGGTAGATGATTGCAAGAGCGGTCTGCCAGTCGTTGCCGTGAAGAATATCGGGATAGAAGTTGACCGCCGCCATCAGCTCAATGATGCACTTGGAGAAGAACGCGAACCGTTCACCGTCGTCAAACGCACCGTAGAGTGCCTTGCGGTCGAAGTAGTACATGTTGTCGATAAAGTAGAAGATCACGCCGTCGGACTTGATCTGCCAGATACCGCAGTACTGGTTACGCCATGCGAGGCGCACGTTGATTTCGCAGACCAGCTCGAGCTTTTCGGCGAATTTTTCCCGGACCTGGGGATAAAGGGGCATTACCAGACGAACGTCGGAATCTCTGCCAAGAACGTCCTTGACTGCTTTGGGAAGAGAACCTGCAACGTCAGCAAGTCCGCCTGTGGAAGCATACGGCAGTGCTTCGGAAGCCGCGTAAAGGATTTTCATATTCAATCCTCCTGTTCTGTTGTGATGGTTTTCTTTGTTAGGAAGACTTTCCTCAGATCATCTTGCCCTTGGATACATAGAACGGCTGGGTTTCGGCACCGCAGAGCATGCGTCCGTCGCGGATAACAGCGTTCTTGTCGGTGATGACACAGTTGAGGAATGCGCCGTCGCTGATGATGGTATCCTGCATGATGATGGAGTTCTTGACCGTCGCGTTTCTGCCGATCTTGACGCCGCGGAAAATAATGGAGTTTTCAACGGTACCGAGAATCTCACAGCCGTCCGCGATCATGGAGTTCTTGATCTTGGAATCGGGTGCGTAGTAGGACGGGTTGGAGTTTCTGACCTTGGTGTAAACCGGGCGGTTCTTCACGCTGAACAGGGATTCACGCGCAACGGGATTGGAGAGCAGTTCCATGCTGTGCTGATAGTATTCCGCAAAGGAGGAAATACATGCAAAATATCCGTCGTAGCGGTAGATGTGGTAGTTCGCCTTGTCGAGGTTGCGTGCGATGACGTCCTTGGTCATGCTGGAGTAGTTGTGCGCAATGGCGTCAAGAACGATGGAACGAAGGTATGCGGTCTTCATGACGATGATATTGAGGGAGATGTCCGCTTCACCTTCGAAATCGGTGGGATATGCGAGAAGGTCAGTGACGCGTCCGTCTGCATCGGAGTACAGAATGGTGTTGTTCTTCGCCTGCTCCTTGTTCATGGAGACATGCTTCACGGCGAAGGTCATATCCGCACCGGACTTCTGGTGATAGTTAATCATGTCGTTGAAGTCCACGTTGCAGATGACGTCGCAGTCGGAGAGAACAACATAATCATCGGTGATGCGGATGAGGGCATCGTTCACACTCTTGAGAGCTTCCAGACGGGTCTGATACTGCGGATTGGAGCCGTTTGCAAAAGCGGTGATGGAGGGCGGAAGAATCTTGATACCGCCGGAACGACGTGCCAGATCCCAGTCCTTACCGGAACCGATGTGGTCCATGAGGGACTGATAGTTGTAGTGGGTAATGACGTTGATGTTGTAGATATTGGAGTTTACCATGTTCGACAGCGTGAAGTCGATGAAGCGGTAACGGCAGGCAAAGGGCACGGATGCAACGGTACGCAGTCTGGTAAGCTCGGGTATATTATTATCGTGAATATTGGAGAAAATAATTCCTGTTGCTGACATTTTGTTTCCGTCCTTTCAATTTAAGCGTTTTCGCCGTTCTTGGCCAGCCATTCCGCGTTGACCATTTCACCTGCGGGAATATCGCTGCCTGCTCTGATGTTCAGATCGGAGCCGATCACGGTAATCTGCTCGCCGGCGCTCTTGGTTCTGCCGATGACGCAGTCCTTGCCGATGGTGGTATCGCTGTCAACGATGGAGTAATTGATGGTGGTTCCCTCTTCGATGGTGACATTCTTCATGATGATGGAATCCTTGATATATGCGCCGCGGGATACCTTTACGCCGCTGGCAAGCACGGAGTTTTCAACAATGCCTTCGATCTGGCAGCCTTCGGTGATGAGGGAGTTGGAAACCTTGGCATAATCTCCGATGTAGTGGGGCGGATCGGAGTAATTGCGGGAGTAGATTCTCCAGGTTCTGTCACCCAGATTGAACTTGGGATTTTCGCCCAGAAGGTCCATGTTTGCTTCCCACAGGGACTGAATGGTTCCGACGTCCTTCCAGTAGCC
>JAFTPW010000069.1:0-5764 GCA_017463075.1 Clostridia bacterium | reverse complement strand
TCGTTTGCTTCTCAATTCCAACGTGGATCCCGAATTTCCGAAGAAACTGTTCTCCCTGCCCCCGATCCTGCGGATGTTAAATGAGCTGATGGCAAATATCCCAGAGGAAGAATCCGATTATTGCTATCGTTTCCTGCTGTTCGGAGCTTATGAAATCGTAAGAACGTGGGTAAACAAAGAAAACCGCGAAAAACCCGAGTGGCTGGCAGCTTTTCTCTATCGGATGATCCTGACATCCAAAGAGAAGAACCTGTTGTGATGTAAAATATCAGCGAATCGCACCGCGAAAGGAAGTACAGGCGAAGGTACTGTAAGGAAAATCGGATGGAGAAAAACAAGAAGCTGCCGGGGGCAGTAAAGATAATCGGTATTGTTCTTTTGGTATTGGCAGTCGTCTGGGGCAGCTTTACCATCGTTTCCCACGCAGTATATCACCGATCCAATATGGCAACCCTCGTAGAGATTTATTTTAGGGTGATTGGAACAAAGGATACTTTTTCAGACGATGAAGAGTGTGCGGAGTACATAGAAGAACGGCGAAACGCAGAGGAATACACACTAAACGTTAAATTGAAATCCGAGATATCCGAGAGCAGCGTGAATGGATGTAAAATATACAGCCTGAGCCAAACGGAGACTCCCGACTATACGATCCTTTATCTGCACGGCGGTGCGTATATTAATGATGCCAGTGTCTACCAATGGAAGTTTTGCGATAAGATCGTTCAGGAAACCAATGCGGAAGTGATTTTCCCGATTTATCCCTTGGCTCCGAATCACACTTGGGAGGAGACCTACGATTTGCTGACGGAAGTATATCAGGACATCCTGAATGACACGGATACACCCGTCATTATCATGGGAGATTCTGCCGGCGGTGGTCTTTCGGTATCCTTCTGCGAGTATCTGAGCGAAATAAACCTGGAGCAGCCGGACAAGATGATCCTGCTTTCTCCGTGGATGGATATTTCCATGTCAAATCCGGAGGCGGCGGATTATGAAGCTTCCGATCCCATGCTGTCGGCATACGGACTGATTGAAATGGGCAAATGCTGGGCGGGCGATCTGGAACTTACCGATTATCGCGTCAGCCCTATTTTCGGAGATGTTTCCGTGTTACAGAATGTATATTTGTTCGTAGGCACGAGGGAGATCTTCTTCCCGGACGTTACAGAGTTCTACTCTATGCTTCAGAAACAGGGCGTCGTGTCAGAGTTGTATATCGGTGAAGGCATGAACCACGTTTATCCGCTGTATCCCATTCCCGAAGCAGATGAAGCATTAGAACAAATTTGCAAAATAATCATTGCACCTTGATGTGCCTCACAGATTAAAACATTATAGCATAGCGAAGAGGAATGGTCATAAGTATGTTTGATTTTTTAAGAAAGCCAAAGTTAAAAGACGGTATAACGGAAAGAGAATTTGCGTGTAAAAGAGATGGTTTAACCATTCGCGGAAGCGAATATCGCCCCGATGGAGAAAAACTGCCGATCGCCATTGTGTGTCATGGATTTATGGCATGGCAGGACACAGTAAGACATTATGCTGTAATGCTTGCGGAGATGGGATATGCCGCATACTGTTTTGACTTCAACGGCGGTTCTGTCATGAAAAGTAAAAGCGATGGCAAGACAACCGAACTGTCTGTTTTGACGGAAGTAAGGGATTTGGAAGCGGTAATTGCCCATGTGAAAAGTCTGCCGTATGTGAATCCGGATGAATTGTTGCTGATGGGATGCAGTCAAGGCGGTTTTGTATCGGCACTTACGGCGGCGAAGGAGAAAGGTCTGGTCAGGAAGCTCGTGCTGTTCTATCCGGCATTTTGTATTCCCGATGATGCCAGAGCCGGAAAGATGATGATGTCAAAATTCGACCCGCAGAATCTCCCCGAGACTGTCAAGTGCGGTCCTATGAAGCTCGGTCGCTGTTATATGGCGGATGTTATGGATATGAACCCGTTTGAAGAAGTTAAAGCGTATGAGGGCGACGTACTGATCGTTCACGGAACGGCAGATAAAATTGTAAATATCAAATATGCGGAGCAAGCCCTTGATACATACAAAAATGAGCCGTATGAGCGTAAGGTTGAGTATTACGCCATCAAGGGTGGTACGCATATGTTTTCAAAAAAACACGATGTGCTTGCAATGAACTACCTTAAACAATTTCTGGAATTTAAATGAGACGTACATATGGAATGTGAACACGAGCTGTTTATGAGTAAATTTGTTCTGAAACGCATTACATAATGAGTGCGGCAAAATATAAACCGCTGTAGTTTTCATCCTCGCAAGGATGGAGCAGTCGTAAGAAAAATCTTACCCGTGCGGTTGAATGTGCAGTAAAGTCTGTGAACATCAAAGCGCACGTTCTCACCCATCCTCTGGTATATGGCTGGCAGATTGCGGATGCACCGATGGAAAATAAGCAGTTGATAAGAACGCTCAGAGAGGAAATGATGTGGCAATGTTGTGAGGCTTACCATGTAACGGTGCTGTTGACAAACGCCTTATGAACCATAGAAAAAAGCCCGTCCTCCAACAGAGAAACAGACTCAATAACGGTATAGTCAAACGGTGTGGACTTCTCCCCAGGTATTTCACCAGCCGTTTCAGATTCGATGCACATGCAGACAAGAGGCATTGCTCGGTAACTTTTTCAATGCCTCTTTTGCGTGTGCGTTTTAAATTATGCCGTTCTTTCTGATGCGAGAAATTCCCTAGTGCCCGATTGAAGACCGAACCATCTTCACTGACCGCGGCGAACAGTGTCATGGACGAACACAGCTTCATGGCGTCAATTCCGCCGAAAATGGCGTTGGGATTGGATTCATCCAGCATCAGCAGGGCTTCGGTGATTTCATGCAGTCTCACATTCCTTCTGCTTCAGGAAACACAAACCATACTTGAAGAAATGAAAGAGGTATAACTATGCAGAATACAGAGATCAACAAGGCTGTACCGTGTAATCCGTTGCACGGATGCAAAAAGGTAAGCACCGTATTTAAAAACTTCTTTGTCTATAAGATGGATAAGCGTTACGGACGGGATACGACCATCATTACCAAAGGCAAAACCACATATGAACTGAAAGACAAGGACTGCCCGCCGAATTCTCTCGTTAAGCTGTGCTTCTCCTCCGACTTTTTCATCGAAGAGGCTGACGAATGGCGTGACGGCTGCTGGGATTTCATCCGCCGCAGGAAAGACTGCATTTTTGTGACCACCACCAAGCGTCCCGAAAGAATCGCGCAATGCGTGCCTGCCGACTGGGGTGACGGCTGGGAGCATGTACACATCAGCATTTCCATTGAGAATCAGGAAATGGCGGATATCCGTCTGAAGCATTTTCTGGAAGCTCCCGTGAAACATAGAGAAGTGTTCTGCTCTCCCCTGATCGCACCGATTTCTATCGGAAAATATCTGGATACCGGACTCATTAAATGCGTCAATGTCGGCGGCGAGATGTCCCCGAAAAACGAAGTCAGACCGATCTTATGGGAATGGGTGCGCGATCTGTTTCTTGAAGCGAAGGAACGCAATATCGAGTTCTACTTCCACCAGTGCGGCTCGATGTTTATGCGGGATGGCGTGAATATCGGCAAGTGGAATCTAAACGATCAGATCGCCCGTGCCGCGGAGATTCAGCATGAGCTGGAAGAAATGTACGGCGGGACAACGAGCGGCAGTACGGTACGGGAATAAGAACAACAAAAAATCGGGACTCTCCGCTGTGTGAATCCCGATTTTTCTGTTTTTATGCATGAACTGTCAGAAAGTCAATGTCTGCGGTATTTCCTGCCTTACCGGTTTCCGAAATGCAATGTCATGAATTCCATGAAGTGTATCCAGTCCTCGGGTTCCAGATCGTGTCCGCCTTGACGGAGGTGATAGCCGATGTATCCCGCATGGAACACATCGCCCGCTTCCGGCATATGATCGGCGGTCAGACCGGGTTTGCCGTAAACGGTGTATGCCTCGGAAGCTGCCGCCGCACCGAGAAATTCGGATACGGGATCGGACCATCCGTCATCGGTTGCACTGCATACGTACAGCAGACGGGGAGCGACCAGACCGAGAACGGTATGCTGGTCGAAGGGAAGCTCTTCTTCGCGGTTCTGCCAGGCGGTGAAATCTTCCGTGAACCAGCGGGAGAATTTGTCGGTGATGTTGAAAATCCGCTCGCCGTTCTTGCCGCGATGGATTGCCGCACCGCTGCATCCGGAATTGTTGGAAATCGTCAAAGCGAAGCGCTCATCCATTGCACCCGCGAATACTGCGGTTTTGCCAAGCCGGGAATGTCCGACCACGGCACAGGCATGAGGGTCAATCACAGGCAGAGTCAAGGCATAATCAAGCACACGGCTTGCGGCATATGCCCAGAACGCCATTTTGCCGACCTTGCGGTTTTGGATTGCCTTCTGATCGGTGAAATACGGCAGAAGACCGTCTTCAAAATTGTCGTCATCGGCAGTCACACCGCCGCAGAATATCGGTGCCGAGACTGGATTCTTTCATGGTATTTATCCTCCGGTCTATTTGTTTTCATCCGCAGGATTGCACGCTGTCCCGTTTACGGCAAAATCGCGTACGGTGATGTCAACGGAATTATTGGATCCGCCGCAGCCCGTCCAGAATCCGACGTACAGTGTGCCTGCCGCCAGTTCGGGATTCTCAATCACGCCGTCCGGGAACGCTGTCCACGCGCCGTCCTTCATGAAGGATCCGGTGAACGTACTGCCGGATTTCACCAGTCTGACTGCGGTATAATCAAAAGGATTCGGGTCGGCGGTGTAGCGTTCGATGTTCTTGTTGCCGCACATCATGGCGATGTGGTTGTGTCGGGTTTCACTGTCACTGCGGAAGGAGGTGTGATACCGCTTGCCGATGGAGACGAACTTCGTCAGGTCTTCCGAGAACGCGCCGATGAATCCGCCCTGCCAGTTTGCGTTGAGTGAACCGGAGACGGATGCGGTGATCTCGAAGTCCCCGTCCGCTTTCACGGCGAACACATTGGACTCAATAATTCCGGTTTTCGCGGTAATCGTCACTTCGTTCTCGCTCTTGATGATATACTTGCCGTCGCTGTTCTTCACCGTCCACTTGTCGTCAAGGACATACTTCGGCGGCAGAACGGTGACATTGATTTCGGCTTTCTTTGCTTCACCGTAAATGGAAGCAGCGGTGACAACGGTTTTGCCGCCGGACAGTCCCTTGATGAACGCACCCTTTGCGGTGAATTCCACGGATGCGACGGCGGGATCGGCAACAGACCAGATCACACCTGCGGAAGTGGTATTCACGGGATCGTACGCCAGAGAAACCGGAATGGTATAGTAGGTTTCCACGGTTACATCAGTCACATTGGCGGTGACGGACTTCAGATCGGACGCACCGGAGGGAACAAACTTGATCACATAGCCGCCGCCCCGCTGAACATCGACGGAAATAGCGGTGTCACGGGTCACGTTGTTCATCACGCGCATATCCAGAGCCTGACGTTCGCCGGACTTTTCACAGTAAACGATCGCGGTGTAGGTCTTGTCGCTGTCAAGAAAGGTCGGCTTGTACGCAAAGATATGCTCGTCCACGCTGATGCCGCCTGCCAGCCATGTTTCGCCGGACTTCCGTGCAAGATTGACTTTCACACCGACATCTGTGTCGATAACGGCGAGATCATCCCAGCTTTCCGGGAAGTTGGTGTACAGATTCACCGCCGCGGGAACGCTGTAATATTCCTCGGGCTTGCTTCCCATGGAGTG
>JAFTPW010000068.1:0-3574 GCA_017463075.1 Clostridia bacterium | reverse complement strand
CGCTTCAAGGAACTCGGTCACGAAAACGTCTATATGCCGATGTTCATTCCGGAATCCCTTCTCCAGAAGGAAAAGGACCATGTCGAAGGCTTCGCTCCCGAAGTTGCATGGGTTACCCACGGCGGTTCCGAACGTCTGACCGAAAAGCTCTGCGTACGTCCGACCTCCGAAACCCTGTTCTGCGAACACTATGCAAATATCATCCGCTCCTACCGCGACCTTCCGAAGCTCTACAACCAGTGGTGCTCCGTTGTACGCTGGGAAAAGACCACCCGTCCGTTCCTCCGCAGCCGTGAATTCCTGTGGCAGGAAGGGCACACCATGCACGCGACCGCGGAAGAGGCACGTGCGGAAACCGTACAGATGCTCAATGTTTACGCGGATTTCCACAACAACGACCTCGCGATTCCGGTTATCAAGGGTGCGAAGACCCCGTCCGACAAGTTCGCAGGCGCGGAAGACACCTACTGCATCGAAGCAATGATGCACGACGGCAAGGCGCTCCAGGCAGGTACCTCCCACTACTTCGGCGACGGTTTTGCAAAGGCGTTCGACATCCAGTTCACCGACAAGGAAAACAAGCTCCAGTATCCTCACCAGACTTCCTGGGGCGTTACCACCCGTATGATCGGCGGTATCATCATGACCCACGGCGACGACAACGGTCTCGTTCTTCCTCCCGCAGTTGCTCCCATTCAGGTTGTAGTTGTTCCGATCGCTCAGCATAAGGACGGCGTTCTTGAAGCAAACAACGCACTGTACAACCGCCTCAAGAATCAGTTCCGCGTCAAGCTCGACGACAGCGACAACAGCCCCGGATGGAAGTTCGCAGAATACGAAATGAAGGGCGTTCCGCTCCGCATCGAAATGGGTCCGAGAGATATCGAAGCCGGCAACTGCGTCATCGTAACCCGTCACAACATGGAAAAGACTGTTGTTTCCATCGAAAATATCGAAGAAGTTGTTGCGCAGAAGCTCGAAGAAGTCCGTACCGGTATGTACGAAAAGGCTCTCGCTAACCGCGAAAAGAAAACCTATTCCTGCACTACCATCGACGAAATCAAGGAGGCTCTCGCGGCAAACGGCGACGGTCTCGTCAAGGCTATGTGGTGCGGCGAAGAAGAATGCGAAGACAAGGTCAAGGAACTCACCGGCGTCGGTTCCAGATGCATCCCCTTCGATCAGGATCACATCAGCGACACTTGTGTATGCTGCGGCAAGCCTGCAAAGAACATGGTTTACTGGGGCATCGCGTATTAATTTGCCAGATTTCAACACTTTGAGTATGTCCGGGAGATTCCGCTGGGGTCTTCCGGCATCTCAGATTTATGAGAATTTTCGGACAGGAGGGATGACTTGAAGGAATTCTCCATCACAAACGCCGAAAAGTTCAGACGGATCGACCCGGTCATCCTTCTGTGTGTCCTCGGCATGAATATCATGAGCATCGTCACACTCACGGCGGCGTCGGATGCCTACGGAACGTGGTACGTGCGCAACCAGATCATCGCATCTGCCGCAGGAATCGTGCTCATGTTCGGTCTCACGTTCGTCGATTACGACACCGTCTGCCAGAAGCTCAAATACTTTTTCTTTGCCGCATCTATTCTCCTGATTCTGTGGGTAAAATTCTTCGGAACGGGCAGCTATGGCAACGCAAACTGGATCGAGCTTCCCATACCCGGTATGGAGCTGTCCATTCAGCCGACGGAGTTTGTCAAAATCACGTTCATGATTACCTTTGCGCTCCACCTTAATAAGCTGAAACACCGCATCAATCACCCGTGGTCCATCGTCCAGCTTGCACTTCATGCCGGTCTGATTATCGGCATGGTGCTCTGGCAGGGTGACCTCGGTATGGCGCTCGTCTATATGGGCATCATGGTGTTCATGGTCTTCGCGTCCGGCGTGTCCCTGTGGTATTTCGCAGGCGTCATCGGCGCGGCGGTCATGGCGTCTCCGCTCATCTGGAAATTCCTCAGCACCAACCAGCAGAACCGCATCCTGTTCGGCTTCAATCCCGACCTCGATCCGCAGGGTGTTGGCTGGGACGCAATCCGGAGCCGCAACTGCATCATCTCCGGCGGATTCCGCGGTGCAGGTTTTGACGGCGGTACCCGGTACAAATCCTTCTTCGCCGGTCAGTCCGACTTTATCTACGCGGTGCTGGCGGAAAAATTCGGCTTCATCGGCACGTTCCTGTACATAACCCTGATGGTGATCCTCGTTCTGAGAATTCTGTGGATCGCCGGACGCACCCGGAAAGCCTACGCGTCGTACATCTGCGTGGGAATCGCCGGCATGCTCATCGTGCAGTCCGCGGAAAACATCGGCATGTGCCTCGCTATGCTCCCGGTCGTCGGCATCACGCTCCCGTTCATGAGCTACGGCGCGTCATCCATGCTGTCCATGTACATCTGCATCGGCATCGTCCAGAGCATCTGCGCACACAACAAGAAGTATTACTTCGAGCGCGAAAAACGATAGAAAAATACCCTGCATTCCGATAAAGAGTGCAGGGTATTTTCGTATTCACATTGTTTGCTGTGGGTTACACCTTGGAACAAGTCCCGGCGTTTGGGACTTGTTCAGAGCGAGCCGGATGAATTAAGCGTTTTAGCTGAACTTAACGCTCGCTCATTACTCGTCAGCTCTGGTAGCGTCAGCAGCAGCGTACATGACGGATACGCAGTTGGTAACGTAGGAGGAGCCGAAGCGGATTTCTTTTTCGTTGATGGAGTGAACCTGACCGTCTACAACAGCGGTTACTTCAGCGAAAGCGGGATTGTTCAGATAATCGTCAACGGAACCGGTGGTGAAGATGAATTCGGGGTTCGCTGCGATTACGTCTTCTTCGGACATGGAGCCGAAGCCGTCGATGGTGCAGATGTTTTCGAAGCCTGCCGCGTAGAGCATTTCGGTTACATAAGTACCTGCGCCAACAGTTTCGCCGTCACCGAGGTCAACGTATGCGCGGATCTTGGTGGTGTAAACTGCGGAACCGAGCTGAGCAACGCTGAGAGCATTGGTAACCTTGGTTACGAGAGTGTCGGGAGTGATGCCTGCAACCTTGCCGCAGATTCTGACGAGGCTGTTGATGTCAGCGATGGACTTTGCGGTGGGAATTACGAATACGGGAATGTCGGTAGCGCCGATGGCATCCTTGTCCGCTTCGTCAACGAAGATTGCTTCGGGAGCGAGACCGACAGCGTCAGCCGCCGTGATGGTCTGTGCGGAGGAAGTTACGTATTCAGCGGAAACGGAGTCAACGCCGATGAGCTTGGATGCCGCACCGAGTTCTTCCAGGATCATGGTAGCTGCGGGAGAAAGGGAAACGATCTTGGAGGAGGAAAGGGGCATGGTGTAGGATTCGCCGGTGAGACCGGAAACGATCTGGGTGGTAGCTGCCGCACCGTCAGGGTTGATGCTCAGACCGCCGCTTTTTTCTTCGCCGCATGCAGTGAAGACGCAGAGAAGGGTCATCACAACTGCGAGAACGAGGGAGAGTCTTTTCATGTTGTTAATCCTTTCAAATTTTGATATATGCGTACATTGTTAATTGTATCACATAATT